>NZ_SSDO01000507.1:0-13158 GCF_004794395.1 Microbacterium sp. K41
CGTCCAGGATCCACCGGTTCTCCGCCTGCTGCCACGGCTGCATCCCTAGCGGCACCGACTGCTGCTGGGGCGCCGACTGCTGCGCCGGAGCCTGGAACCCGTCCAGGATCCACCGGTTCTCCGCCTGCTGCCACGGCTGCATCCCCAGCGGCACCGACTGCTGCTGTGGCACCGACTGCTGCTGCGGCGGGGTATCGCCCCAGCCCCCGGTGCTGAACGGCTGGCCCTGCTCCACGGAGAACCCCTGATCCTGCGGGAACCCCGGCTCGTCCCAGGCATCCGCACCCGCGAACCCCGGTGTCAGAAGCACTCCTGCCAGGGCAACGGCTGCCCCGCAGATCGCGAGACCGGATGACGCTCCGTACCTTCTCACCTTCATGATGATCTTCACTCTCGTTTCGATGACGAGTCGTCGTGAAGCGAGGGCCTCGCTTCACTCCCCGCCAACGACGCTATGCGCGAGACACGTTACGGATCGATGACAGCCGCGCCCAGGCTTTGCCGCGCCCCATACTGCGATATGGATGTGCTGGTGGCGGTCAGCGGCGAACGGGCCAGCGCAGGCGCCGAGGGCGCACGACCCGCACCGGTTGCGTGACCACGGCGTCGACGACCATCGAGCCGTCGGTGGGCCCGACGATCGCGATCGCCGAGGTCTCGGTCGCCTCGGCCGGAGCGACCGGGAGCTTCGCGAGACCGCGGTGGGCACGGACGTACGCGGGCACCAGCAGCAGGATCGCGCCGACCCAGGCGAGCGGGTTGCTGAGCGCGACGCCGTCGAAGCCGATCATGGCCCCGAGCACCACGGCCGCCCCGACGCGCATCACCAGCTCGATCACGCCCGTCGCGGTCGGCACGAGCGTGTGCCCGAGCCCCTGGAGCGCACCGCGGAGCACGAACAGCATGCCCAGTGCCCAGTAGCCGCAGCCGTTGATGATGAGCATCCGGTGCGCCATGTCGACCACGCCGTCGGAGCCCTCTCCGACGAACAGCCGCACCATGGGAGCGCCGAACGCGATGAGCAGTCCGCCGAGCACGATCGCGGCGGCCACCGCCATCCACGTCGCCTCGACCACGCCGCGGCGGATGCGGTCGGGCCGCCGTCCGCCGTGGTTCTGCGCCGCATACATCGACACGGCGAGCCCGAGCGACGAGAGCAGGGCGACCGCGAGGCTGTCCACGCGCGAGGCCGTGGTGTACGCCGCCACCGCGTCGGCGCCGAGGGTGTTCAGTGCCACCTGCACCGTGAGCGTCCCGATCGCGATGATCGACGCCTGGAAGCCCATCGGCAGGCCGAGACGCAGATGCTCCGCGATGTCGGAGCCGGTGATGCGCCAGTCGGCGCGGCGCAGGTGCAGCATCGGCAGGCGGCGCCGCACGAACTCCAGGCACAGGATCACCGACACGGCCTGCGCGACCACGGTCGCCAGGGCGGCCCCCGCGACGCCCCACTCCAGCGGCCCCACCATCAGGACGACGAGCCCCACGTTGAGCGCGCACGACACCGTGAGGAACACCAGCGGGGTCTTGGAGTCGCCGATCGCGCGGATGATCGCGGAGAGGTAGTTGAAGAACATGGTCGCGCCCGCGCCGAGGAAGCTGATCTGCGTGAACACCGTCGCCTCGGGCATGAGCTCGGACGGGGTCTGCAGCAGCGCCAGGATCGGCCCGGCGATGAGCGGCGCGACCACGGTGAGGATGACGCTGGTGATGCCGCTCAGCAGCACCCCGGTCGCGACCGAGCGGCGCACGGCGGCATCGTCTCGGGCGCCGAAGGCCTGGGCGACCGGGATCGCGAAACCGCTCGTCAGGCCCCACGCGAACCCGAGCAGCAGGAACAGGAGGCTGCCGGTCGCGCCGACCGCCGCGAGCGACTGGACGCCGAGGTGACGCCCGACCACGATCGCGTCGGCGAACTGGTACAGCTGCTGCACGACGTTGCCGAGCAGGAGGGGGATCGAGAAGGCGAGGATGACACGCCACGGACGGCCCGTGGTGAGGGTGGTGGCCATGAAGAGCGGCTCGCAGAAGACGAAGGGCGGATCGGGAAGCGACCAGTTTATCGAATCGTTTCGGGACGAGGGAACACCGGGGGGCGGAATGCCGGAGCTTCTCTGCCGATTTCGGGCGGGCGCACCGCGGTGGTTACTCTGCATCAGTCGCCGGCACGCGAGTGTCGCGGCGTGTCGACGAAGACCGGAGGAGACAGCGTGACGAAGGAAGACACGGGGGCGATCAACAGCACGGGGGCCACCGCCGATGCGGGGAGCGAGCAGCACCTGCGGCGGGCACTGAGCAACCGGCACATCCAGCTGCTGGCCATCGGCGGCGCCATCGGCACCGGCCTGTTCATGGGAAGCGGCAAGACGATCTCGGTCGCCGGGCCCTCGGTGATCTTCGTCTACATGATCATCGGGTTCATGCTGTTCTTCGTCATGCGGGCGATGGGCGAGCTGCTGTTGTCGAACCTGAAGTACAAGTCGTTCAGCGACTTCGCGAGCGACCTGCTCGGCCCGTGGGCCGGGTTCTTCACGGGCTGGACCTACTGGTTCTGCTGGGTGGTGACGGGCGTCGCCGACGTGATCGCGATCGCCGGGTACACGGATGCGCTCATCCCCGGCATCCCGCTGTGGTTCCCCGGCCTGCTGGTCGTGGTGATCCTGCTCGCGCTGAACCTGCCGACCGTCGCCGCGTTCGGCGAGATGGAGTTCTGGTTCGCGCTCATCAAGATCGTGGCGATCGTGGCGCTCATCGCGACGGGTCTGGTGATGGTGTTCACCGGCTTCCAGCACGACGCCGGCACCGCGAGCTTCTCGAACCTGTGGGAGCACGGCGGCATGTTCCCGCACGGGTTCATGGGCTTCGTCGCGGGCTTCCAGATCGCGGTGTTCGCGTTCGTCGGGATCGAACTCGTGGGCACCGCCGCCGCCGAGACCAAAGACCCGAAGCGCAACCTCCCGAAGGCGATCAACGCGATCCCGATCCGCGTGCTGCTGTTCTACGTCGGCGCGCTGATCGTGCTGATGGCGGTCACCCCGTGGACCGAGTACGTGGCCGGGGAGAGCCCGTTCATCGCGATGTTCGCCCTCGCCGGCCTCGGCATCGCCGCGACCGTCGTCAACCTCGTGGTGCTCACCTCGGCCATGTCGAGCGCGAACTCGGGCATCTACTCGACCTCGCGCATGGTGTTCGGCCTCGCGCAGGACGGCGATGCGCCGCGAATGTTCGCCCGCCTGTCGAAGCGTCGCGTGCCGCAGAACGCCCTGTTCCTCTCCTGCATCCTGCTGCTGTCGGGCGTGGGGCTGCTCTACGCGGGCAAGGACATCGGCACCGCGTTCGACATGGTGACCACGGTGTCGGCGGTGTGCTTCATGTTCGTGTGGACGATCTTCCTGTGCAGCTACCTGAAATACCGGCGCACCCGTCCGGAGAAGGCCGCGGCCTCGGCGTTCAAGATGCCCGGCGGCGTGTTCATGGTGTTCGTGGTGCTCGCCTTCTTCGTCTTCATCCTGTGGGCGCTCACCACCCAGCCCGACACGCTGACGGCCCTCCTGGTCACGCCGATCTGGTTCGCGATCCTCATCGTCGCGTGGGTGTTCGTGCGCAAGTCGCCCCATCACATCGCCCGGCACGAGGCGCACATCGCCTACCTGCGCGACGAGACCATCGACGCACACTAGACGCACGCGACTGCGCAGAATCGGCGGGCCCCCGGGAGGGGAGCCCGCCGATTCGCGTGTGACGCCGCGGTTCTGAGGAGTTGCGGCGAGGTCAGACGCTCGCAGTGGCGGACACGGGTGCCGCGACGGGTCGCGCGGCGGGCAGGCGCTTGCGCAGAGCGAGGAACAGCAGCACCATCCCAGCCGTGAGCAGCATGTGGCCCAGTCCGGCGATGCCGGCGATCATCTTGGACGACTCCAGGCCGAGCACCGTCAGGGAGCCGTGCCACAGCAGCATGGCCGAGGTGAGCACGAGTCCGGCGGTGTAGAGCCAGAAGAACCAGCCGAACAGGCGGCTCGCGGAGAGCGTGAACGCCCGCTCCAGCAGCAGCACGATCAGGTAGACCACGAAGCCCAGCACCAGCAGGTGGGTGTGCACGAGCCCGAGCTGCGTCGGGGCGCCCTCGGGGAAGTCGTTGAGCTTGGTGAACTCGCGGTAGAAGAGGCCGGAGGCGACCCCGGCGAGCATGGAGGCGAACGCGGCGTAGAAGAGTCGGCGCATGGGTGTTCCTTTCGGGTCACCCCCAGCCTCCGTCGGGCCGGGAATCCGCGGATCCATCGAACGGTGGAGATGCGCGGCTCAGATCACGCCCGTCTCGCGCGCGATCGCCACGGCCCTGGCGCGACTGTCCGCGCCGAGCTTCTCGAACACGTGCACGAGGTGGGTCTTGACCGTGGCCTCCGTCACGAACAGGGCCTTCGCGATCTCGCGGTTCGAGGCGCCCGTGGCGAGCAGCCGCAGCACGTCGAGCTCCCGGTCGGTCAGACGCACCCGGGGTGCCCGCAGCACCTGGCCGACGCGCTCGCTGAGCTCCGGCGTGAGGACGAGCCCGCCCGACGCGGCCGCACGCACCGCACGCACGATGTCGTCCGGGGCGATGTCCTTCAGCAGGTAGCCCGCGGCGCCCGCCTCGACCGCCCCGAGGATCTCGGCGTCGCGGTCGAACGTGGTCAGGATGAGCACGGCGGGGGCGGGGTCCTGCGCACGCAATGCCGCCGTGGTCTGCACGCCGTCCATGCCCGCGCCCAGCCGCAGGTCGCACAGCACCACGTCGGGGTGCAGGTGCCGCGCGAGGGCGACCGCCTCCTCCCCCGACGCCGCCTCGCCCACGACCTCCACGTCGTCGCGGTGGTCGAACAGCGACCGCACCCCCGCGCGCACGATGGGGTGGTCGTCGACGAGCAGCACCCGCACCGTGGTCACCGCAGCGCTCCCGTGTCCCGGGGGCCCGCGGTCCGCAGCGGCACGTGCGCCGAGAGGGCCGTCCCGTCGCCCGGGGCGCTCTCCACGTCGAGGCCTCCGCCGAGCTCCCGCAGCCGCGCCCGCATCGAGCGCAACCCGTAGCCGCCGCCCGCCCCCGTCGTGCCGCGCGCATCCCACCGGGACGCGTCGAAACCCGCCCCGTCGTCGACGATGTCGAGCCGCACGGCGTCGCCCGCATCCGCCAGGGTCACCACGACGCGGGAGGCGCCGGCGTGCGTGCGGACGTTCGCGAGGGCCGACTGCGCCGTCCGCAGCAGCGCGATCTCGGCGTCGATGCCCAGCGGCGGCAGCTCGTCGTCGGCGTGCAGGGTCGTGTCGATGCCGGTCTCGTCCGACAGGCGGTCGAGCATCCGCGCGAGGGCGTCGGCGAGCGCGGTGGACTCCAGCTCCGCGGGCATCAGGTCGTTCACGATGCGCCGCGCGTCGGCCAGCCCCTCGGCTGCGAGCGCACCGATCTGCTCGAGCGCCCTGGTGCGCTGTTCCTGGTCGTCGCCCGCGAGCGCCGCGCGTGACAGCATCCCCACCGACGACAGGCTCTGCGCGACGGTGTCGTGCAGGTCGCGCGACACCCTGGTGCGTTCGGCGCTCGCCCCCGACTCGCGCTGCATGCGGGCGAGCTCGTCCTGCACCGCGGCCATCTCCTCCTGCGTGGCCACGAGCGAGGCGATCAGCCGCCGTCGCTCCCGGCCGTCGCGCACCAGCACGAGGTAGCCCCGGGAGATGCCGAGCGCGAAGACCCCGCCCACGAGAGGACCGATCACGTTGGCGTACGTCGTCTCTCCGGTGTGCACGACCGGGGCGAGGATCACCACCGCGAGCACGAGCACGCTGAGGGGCACCGCCCACCGCAGCGGCAGGATGAACCCGGCGAGCAGCCACAGCGCGAACGCCAGCCACACGAACTCCGGCGACACGACCACGGCCCCGAGCCAGATGAGGGTGAGGCCGAGCAGCCACCAGGTGGCGAGGCGCCGGTCGGCCGTGCGCTCGCCGAGCAGCAGCCCGCCGCCGTACCACCCGAGGAACACCAGTCCGAGGGCGAGCACCCACGGCAGCGGCACGCCGTCGATCGCCGCCCTGACCACGCCCACCGCGAGCAGCACCGCGGTGATGACCGCCTGACCCACGCGGATCGAGCCCACCAGTGTCGCCCACGACCACCGACCGGTGCCGGGGCGCGGTGCGGGCTCTGGCGACGACATGCTCACATTCTTCCCCCGACGGCCCGCCCGTGCGTCCATCGTTCGACGGAGGCGGCGGACGACCTCGGTATCGTGAGGCCGTGACCGCCGCCCACCCCTACCCCGCGACGATCGCGGCCCCGGTGGAGCACGAGCTCGTGATCCGCAAGTCGCGCTTCCTGACGCTGGTCGCGCCCGTGGCGTCGGTAACCGACGCGGAGACCGTGATCGCGGGCGTGCGCAAGCGCGCGTGGGACGCGAACCACAACTGCACGGCCATGGTCACGGGGCTGCGCGGCGATCAGGCCCGCTCCTCCGACGACGGCGAGCCGTCGGGCACCGCGGGAGTGCCGATGCTGGAGGTGCTGCGCCGGCGGGAACTGACCGACGTGGTCGCGGTCGTGACGCGCTACTTCGGCGGGGTGAAGCTCGGGGCGGGCGGGCTCGTGCGCGCGTACGGCTCCGCGGTGTCGGAGACCCTCGACCGCGCGGCGCTCGTGCACCGACGGGCGTTGACCCAGACCACGGTCGAGGTGCCCCACGCCGACGCCGGGCGCTACGACAACCTGCTGCGGGAGTGGGCGCTGCAGCACGGCGCGACCCTCGGCACGCCGCACTACGGAGAGGCCGCGCGCCTGGAGCTGTGGGTTCCTGCGGAGGAGCTGCCGCGACTGTCCGACGACCTCGCCGCCGCGTCGGCCGGAGCCGTGCGCCTCGAAACCGGCGTCGAGCGCGTGGTCGACGTGCCCGCCTGACCGGCACTCCCGGCGGGCGCATACGCGCGGCGGCTATCCTGGACGCCGCGGTCGCGGAAGGAGAGCGATGTTCGACAGTCCGCTCTCGGCCTCGCCGTACGAGATCCTCGAGGTCGACCCGTCCGTCGACGATGCGGAGCTGCGCCGGGCCTACCGCCTCCGCCTCCGCCAGACGCATCCCGACACGGGCGGCGACGCCGCGGTGTTCATCCAGGTGCAGCGGGCGTGGAAGCTGATCGGCACGGCGGAGGGTCGCGCGGCCTACGACCGCCGCACGGGCGTGACCGACGACGGCGCCGAGTGGAGCGGCTGGCGACCGCAGACCGCGCGCACCGACACCCGTCCGCGGGCGCGGTCGTACGGACAGCCCGGCGGCTGGCGCCGCGAGCGCTACCTCACGCTCATCCGGGAGTGGGCGGGCTACGGGGTGGAGGTGCCCGACCCGTACGCGCCGGCTCTCGTGCGGGCCGCGCCGCGGGAGCTGCGGCGCATGCTGGCCGACGCCCTCGCGGAGGAGGCGACCGCGCGCACGGTGTCCGACCTCGGGATGGGCTTCACCGTGTGGCACGACGTCGCGGCCGGGCAGACGCCCGACGACAAGCTCGACCACGTGGTGCTCAGTCCCTCGGGCCTATACGGCATCATGTCGGAGGACTTCGGCGGGGTGGTGGGCTTCCGCCGCGGCGAGATCACCGGCCCGAGCCTGGGCACCAGGGCTCCGGTGACGGCGGCGCTCGGCCGGATGCGTCAGGTGGCGAAGGCCGCGAAGGTCAGGTTCGGCGGCGCGATCATGGTGCTGCCGGACGACGATCTGGCGCAGGCGGTGACCCCGCTCGGCAGCAGCCGCGGGGTTCCGGTCGTGGTGGTGCGGCGCAGTGCGCTGGGGATGGTGCTGCGCCAGGGGGTGCCGGGGGCCAGGGCGATCGGCGGCAACGAGCTGTTCGACGTGCGCACGCGCCTGCAGCAGACCGTCCGGTTCGTCTGACCCTCCGCTCGTCCGCGATCCCGCTCTTGACGCTTATCGTCAAACCGGTTTACACTCGTCAAACCGGTTCACGCACCCGAGTGAGCCCGACACCCGCGAGGAGGCGGCATGGGCCGCACCACGATCGCCGACGTCGCCCGCGAGGCCGGCGTCACCAAGGCCACCGTGTCGCACGCGCTCAGCGGCAACCGCCCCATCTCCGAGGAGACCAGGGCGAAGGTGCTCGCCGCGGCCCGCAAGCTCGACTGGGCTCCGAGCCAGAGCGCCAGAGCCCTCGCCACGCGCCGCGCCAACGCGATCGCCGTCGTCCTCGCGCGCGACCCCGAGGTCATCGCGAACGACTCGTTCTTCCCCGCGTTCATCGCCGGGGTCGAGTCGGTGCTCGCCGAGACCGAGACCGCGCTCGTGCTCCAGGTGGTGCAAGGTCGCGAGGCCGAGGAGCGCGCATACCGCATGCTCGCCCGCGGCCGGGCCGACGGCGCGCTGCTGCTCGACCTGCGCACCGACGACTGGCGCGTGCCCTTCCTCGACGAGCTCGGGCTGCCCACCGTGCTGGTCGGCGCGTACGACCAGCCCAGCCCGTTCTCGTGCGTGCGCACCGACGACGCCGCGCCGATGCGCGAGATCCTCGACCGGCTCCGCGCCGCAGGGCACACGCGCATCGCCCACGTGTCCGGCCCGCTCGACTACGTGCACTCGGCCGCCCGTGCCGCCGCCTACACCGAGGCCGCGGGCTCCGACGAGCTGCTGCGCGAGGGCGACTTCACCGCCGCGAGCGGGCGCGACGTGACCGAGGAACTGCTCGCGCTGCCCGACCGCCCCACGGCGATCCTCTACTCGAACGACACCATGGCCATCGCCGGGCTCTCCCTCGCCCGCTCGCAGGGTCTCGCGATCCCCCGCGACCTGGCCATCTCCGGCTTCGACGACGACCACCTCTCCGCCCACCTCTCCCCCGCGCTCACGAGCGTGTCGTCCGATCCGGCCGCCCGGGGCCGCGCGGCCGCCCGGCTGCTGCAGGAGAGCATCCTCGGCGCCGAACCGCGCACCGAGGTCGTGGACTGCAACGTCGTGCACTTCCGGGAGAGCACCGGCTCCTGAGCCCCCCGCACCCACCCATCGCGTCAAGGAGGACACCATGAAGAAGATCCGCGCAGCAGCACTCGTGGGCGCCGTCGCGCTCGTCGTCACCGGATGCTCGTCCGGCGGCGGAGGCGGCGAAGGCTCCGCCGAGGGCACCGGCCCCATCGACATCTGGCTGTCGAACAACGAGCAGGAGGTCACCTGGGGTCAGGCGGTCGTCGACGCCTGGAACGAGGAGCACCCCGACGAGAAGGTCACCGCGCAGGAGATCCCGGCAGGCTCGTCCTCGGAGGAGGCCATCACCGCGGCGATCACCGCCGGGACCGCCCCGTGCCTGGTCTACAACGTCGCGCCGGCGGCCGTGTCGGGCTGGGTCAAGCAGGGCGGCCTGGTCGACCTCAGCTCGATGGACGGCGGCAGCGACTACATCACCGAGCGCAGCGGCGACGTCGAGCCCTACGCCACGGACGGCAAGTACTACCAGCTGCCGTGGAAGTCGAACCCGGTCATGGTCATGTACAACAAGACCCTGTTCCAGGCCGCCGGGCTCGACCCCGAGGACCCGCAGATGAACACGTACGACGCGTTCCTGGAGGGGGCGCGCGCCATCGTCGACTCGGGCGTGCAGAGCGCCATCTGGCCCGCGCCGACGAGCGAGTTCTACCAGCCGTGGTTCGACTTCTATCCGCTGTACCTCGCCGAGACCGACGGCACCATGCTCGTGGAGGACGGCAAGGCCACGTTCGACTCGGACGACGGCAAGACCGTGGCCGACTTCTGGGCCACCGTGTACGAGGAGAAGCTCGCGCCGAACGAGGCGGCGACCGACGACGCGATGTCCGCCGGCACCACGGCCATGCAGCTCGCCGGCCCCTGGGCCATCCCGTCGTACGCCGAGACGGTCGACGTGGGCTTCATGCCCGTGCCGACCAGCGACGGCCGGGAGAACCCCACCACGTTCGCCGACTCCAAGAGCGTGTCGATGTTCACCGCCTGCGAGAACCAGGCGACCGCGTGGGAGTTCCTGAAGTTCTCCACGAGCGAGGAGGCCGACGGCCAGCTGCTCGAGGCGACCGGCCAGATGCCGATGCGCACGGACCTCACCGACACGTACGCCGACTACTTCTCCGCCAACCCGAACTATGTGGCGTTCGCGGAGCAGGCGGAGAACACGGCCGACGTGCCCAGCATCCCGAACTCGGTGGAGGCCTGGCAGGCGTTCCGCGACGAGTACTCGTCCGCGGTGATCTTCGCGAAGGAGTCGACCTCCGACTTCCTGAAGAACGCCGCCGCGAAGGTCGACGAGCTCGTCGCCGAGTGACATGACCACCGACAACCGACGGCTGCGCACCCGGTGGCTGGGTGCGCAGCCGATCGGCGGCCTCTTCGCGCTGCCGTACCTCGTGTTCGTGATCGCGATCTTCGCGTATCCGCTCGGTTTCGCGGTCTACATCGCCTTCCACGACTACTTCTTCACCGCGCCGGGCGCCGAAGTCGACCGGCCCTTCGTCGGCTTCGACAACTTCGTCACGGTGCTCACCGACCCGCGCGTGCTCGGAGCGTTCCGCAACACCCTCGTGTTCCTGGTGATCAACGTGCCACTCACGGCGGTGCTGGCGCTCGTGCTCGCAGCCGCCCTGAACACCGGCATCCGCTGGGTGGCCGCATACCGCGTGGCCTTCTACGTGCCGTACCTCACCGCGAGCGTCTCGCTGGTGGGCGTGTGGATGCTGCTGTTCTCGGGCAACGGGCTCGTCAACACGATCCTGGGGCCGCTCGCGCCCGACCCGTCGTGGCTCGTGAACAGCGCGCTGGCCATGCCGATGATCGCGCTCTACGTCACCTGGAAGCAGCTCGGCTTCTACATCCTGCTGTACCTGGCGGCGCTGCAGAACGTGCCGAAGGAGCTGTACGAGTCCGCCGAGACCGACGGCGCCGGCGCCCTCGCCCGGTTCTGGAACGTGACCGTCCCCGGCGTGCGCAGTGCGACCACGCTCGTGCTGATCCTCTCGATCATCACCGGGGCGAACCTCTTCACCGAGCCGTACCTGCTCACCAACGGCGGCGGGCCGGACGGCGCGTCCACCACGCCGGTGCTGCTCATCTACCAGCTGGGCATCCAGCAGCAGAACCCCGACACCGCGGCCGCGATCGGCATGATCCTGGTGGTGCTCGTGGGGATGCTGTCGCTGGCCGCCAACCGCGCGACGAGGGAGCGATGATGCGCCGGAAGAACACCCTGCCCCGCGTGCTGAGCGTGATCGCGCTCACGATCGCGGCGATCGGCTTCGCCTTCCCGTTCTACTTCATGCTGGTCGGCGCGTTCCAGGAGAACCCGACGAACTCGCCCAGCCAGCTCATCCCCACGGGCGGGTGGACGGTCGACAACTTCGTCGCGATCGACTCGCGCATCGACCTGGTCGGCTCGCTCGTCAACTCGATGATCTTCACGCTCGGCGTGCTGCTGGGCACCGTCGTGTTCGGCCTGCTCGCCGGCTATGCGATCGCCCGGCTCGACTTCCGCGGCCGCGGCGTGATCTGGGTGCTGATGCTGCTCGTGCAGATGGTGCCGTTCCAGCTGCTGATGATCCCGCTGTACGTGCAGATCACGCGCAACTACGGTCTGGGCGACTCGTACCTGGGCATGATCCTGCCGTTCCTCATCAACACGACCGCGGTGTTCATCTTCGTGCAGTTCTTCCGGGCGCTGCCCACGGAGATCTTCGAGGCCGCGCGCATCGACGGCGCGGGCGAGATCCGCCTGCTGACCTCGGTCGCGATCCCGCTGATCCGCCCCGTGCTGGTGACCGTGGTGCTGGTCACCTTCATCGGCCCGTGGAACGAGTTCCTGTGGCCGTTCCTCATCACGAAGGACGCGTCGCTGCAGCCGCTCGCCGTGTCGCTCGCGAACTACATCTCCAACGTCGCGCAGTCCACCGCCAACCCGAACGGGGCGATCCTCGCGGGCGCCACGGCACTCGCATTCCCCGTCGTCATCCTGTTCATCGTCTTCCAGCGCTTCTTCAAGGCCACCGACCTCGGCGCGGCCGTCAAGGGCTAGCCAGAAAGGGCATCCATGTTCACCGGAGCATCCTTCCCCCTCGGTCCGTTCACCCCCTACGAGGGGAACCCGATCCTGCGTCCGCGCGGCGACAGCTGGGAGTCGGCGAACCTCTACAACCCGGCGGCCCTGGTCGACGGCGACGAGGTGCTGCTGCTGTACCGCGCGCACGCCGACGACATCGTGTCGCACATCGGGCTCGCCCGCTCCCGCGACGGGGTCACGTTCACGCGCGAGGACGCGCCGATCCTCTCCCCCGTCGAGGACTACGAGCGCTATGGCTGCGAGGATCCGCGCATCGCGCTGATCGACGGCACCTACTACCTCACCTACACCGGCTGGGACCGTCACAGCGCGCAGCTGTGCCTGGCGACCTCGACCGACCTGCGCACCTGGACCAGGCACGGGCCGCTGTTCGACGACTTCGACACCTTCAAGACCATGGACCCGCGCGGGTTCAACTGGTCGAAGGCCGGGGTGATCGTCCCGCAGAAGATGCACGGCAAGTGGTGGATGTACTTCGGCGAGGGCGGCATCTACTGGGCGACCAGCGACGACCTCATCCACTGGACACCCGGCACCCCCGACACCGAGCCGATGTACACGCCCACGCCCGGCACCTGGGACGAGGCGCTGGTGGAGATCGGCACCTCGCCCGTGGTCACCGACAACGGGCTGCTGGTGATGCTCACCAACGGCGCCACACGCACGGTGCACGACGACGGCACGGTCGACGTCGACTACCGCTGCGGGCAGATCGCCATCGACCCGGACGAGCCGACGAAGGTCATCGCCCGGATGCAGGAGCCGTGGCTGCGCCCGCAGAGCTTCGAGGATCTGCACGGCCTGGTGTCGAACGTGACCTTCGTGGAGGGACTGGTGAAGTTCCACGGGAAGTGGTTCGCGTACTACGGCCAGTCCGACACGACCCTGGCCGTCGCGATCCACGACCCCGCGGAGCCGTGGGGCCGCGCGCTGCGCGAGGCCGAGGGCGAGGAGTGAGGCCATGGAGACCACGCGCCGCACCTTCCTGACGCTCGCCGCGACCACGTCCGCCCTGGCGCTGCTGCCCGTCGACGCCGCGGTGGCCCAGGGCACCGCGGCCGGATC
>NZ_SSDO01000508.1:0-2062 GCF_004794395.1 Microbacterium sp. K41
CGGCCTGCGTCGCCGCCCGTGGGGGCTCTACCTGGCCGTCGCCGCGGTGGCGCTCGCGGTGCTCTGGGCGCTGATCCCCGGGGTGTTCGCGCCGGGCGACCCGCTCACGGGCGTGCCGGCCGACAAGCTGCTGCCCCCGAGCGCCGCGCACTGGTTCGGCACGGACACGCTCGGCCGCGACCTGTTCGGCCGGGTCGTGCACGGCGCGGTGCACTCGCTCTCCGGCGCGCTGATCGCCGTGACGGTCGGCCTCGCCCTGGGCACGGTGCTCGGTGCGATCGCCGGATCGGTCGGCGGGATCGTGGACGACGTGCTGATGCGCATCGTCGACGTGCTCCTGGCGATCCCCGGCCTGCTGCTGTCGCTGTCGGTCATCATCCTGCTCGGGTTCGGCACCGTCAACGCGGCCATCGCGGTGGGACTCGGCAGCGTCGCGGCGTTCGCGCGCCTGATGCGCGCCGAGGTCGCGCGGGTGCGGCGCACCGAGTACGTCGAGGCGGCGTTCGGCAGTGGCGGGACGTTCGTCGCCGTGCTGCGCCGCCACGTGCTGCCCAACTCGCTCACCCCGATCGTCGCGCTCGCCGCGCTCCAGTTCGGCACCGCGATCCTCGCCATCTCCACGCTCGGGTTCCTCGGCTACGGCGCTCCGCCGCCCACGCCCGAGTGGGGCCTGCTGATCGCCGAGGGGCGCAACTACATCGCGACGGCCTGGTGGCTCACCGCCCTCCCCGGCCTCGTCGTGGTCGCGGTGGTGCTCAGCGCCAACCGCATCAGCCACCGCCTCGGAAGGGGAGTGCGATGAGCGCGAGCCCCGTCCTCACCGCCACCGACCTCACGGTGTCGTACGGCGACCGGGAGGTCGTGCACGGCATCTCGTTCGACATCGCCGAGGGTGAGACGCTCGCGCTCGTCGGCGAGTCCGGGTCGGGCAAGTCCACCACGGCGCACGCGCTGCTGGGGCTGCTGCCGGAGGGGGGTCGCGTCGACGCGGGGCGTGTGCTCCTCGGCGAGCTCGACATCTCCGGCTGGAGCGACCGCGCCCTGCGCAGCATCCGCGGCCCCGAGATCGGGCTCGTGCCGCAGGACCCCGCCACCTCGCTCGACCCCGTGCGCCCGGTCGGGGTGCAGGTGGAGGAGATCCTGCGCCTGCACGGGCACCGCGACCGGAGGTCGCGCCGGGCCAGGGCGATCGAGCTGCTCGACCGCGTGGGCATCGACGACCCGGGGCTGCGCGCACGGCAGTATCCGCACGAGCTGTCCGGCGGCATGCGGCAGCGCGTGCTGATCGCAACCGCGGTGGCGCTGCGCCCGCGGCTGCTGATCGCGGACGAGCCCACCAGCGCGCTCGACGCCACGGTGCAGCGCACGGTGCTCGACCTTCTCGACGAGCTCCAGCGTGA
Source organism: Microbacterium sp. K41 (assembly GCF_004794395.1). Taxonomy (NCBI): domain Bacteria; kingdom Bacillati; phylum Actinomycetota; class Actinomycetes; order Micrococcales; family Microbacteriaceae; genus Microbacterium; species Microbacterium sp. K41. The sequence goes on from NZ_SSDO01000508.1 coordinate 1,401, forward strand.
GGAGGGGACGAGCATCCTGCTGGTGACGCACGACCTGGGGGTCGCGGCCGACCGTGCCGCGCGGCTCGTGGTGCTCAAGGACGGCCGCATCGTCGAGCAGGGGGCGAGCGACGCGGTGCTCGCGGTGCCGCGGGAGCCGTACACGCGGCAGCTGCTCGCCGACGCGCCCGCCTTCGCGACCGGGTTCCGCCGGCCGGACGCACCGCCGTTCCTGCGGGATGCGGCCGCGGTCGCCGCCGAGAACCCCTACGCGATCGTCGCCGAGGGGCTCGTGAAGGAGTTCCGCGTGGCGGGTCGCGAGCGGTTCCGCGCGGTGGACGACGTGTCGTTCCGCGTGCGCCGCGGCACCACGCACGCGCTCGTGGGGGAGTCGGGCTCGGGCAAGACCACCACGGCACGACTCGTCACCCGGTTCCACCGCCCTGATGCCGGATCGATCGAGGTCGCCGGGGCCGACGTGACGGCCGCGACGGGGGCGCCGCTACGCGCGATGCGCCGGCGCATCCAGCTCGTGTACCAGAACCCGTTCGCGTCGCTCGATCCGCGGCAGCACGTCGTCGACATCGTCGCGGAGCCCCTGCAGAACTTCCGCGTCGGAGGCAGGGCCGAACGGCGGGAGCGCGCACTCGCCCTGCTCGACCGGGTGGCGCTGCCGGCCGACG
>NZ_SSDO01000509.1:0-553 GCF_004794395.1 Microbacterium sp. K41
CGTGCTCGCGGTCGCCGCGGCCGCGACCGTCGGCGGGATCCAGGCAGCGACCGCGAGCCCGGCAGCGAGCGCCCTCGAATCCCTCCAGGCGGACGAGGCCTCCATCCAGAACGCGCACCAGGCGTTGACGTCGGCCCGCGACACCCTCCTCGCCGACATCGGGACGCAGACGGCGGAGGCGACCGCGCTGCGCACCGCCATCGTCGACACCGCCACGGTGCCCGATCCCGCGTCGTCGTCGGACGACGACGTCATCGCGGTGGCCGATCCGGCCCTGGAGGAGGCGGCCGTCGGGGCCCTCGACGGGTACCTCGCCGCGCTCGCCGCGGTGACCGTGCCCGAGCTGCCCGCCGAGTATCGCCGCGCCGAGATCGACGAGAACTCGCTCGTCGACGTGGGGCAGGCGATCGACGACGCGCAGGGCGACCTCGACGCGCTCGACCAGGCGACCGCGGAGATGCGCACGATCCGCACGGCGTTCGACGCGCTGCGCCCCGCCGCCACCCCGGCCGTGACCGCGTACCTCGCGTCGTCTGTGCCGGCGGCGGCCGAG
>NZ_SSDO01000510.1:0-63587 GCF_004794395.1 Microbacterium sp. K41
CGCGCGGGAGGTGGCGACCGTGCTCGCCGTCGCGGCGGCCGCCCACGAGCACGGCCTGGACGCGGAGGTCGAGCGTCTCGCGCTCGCGTCGCACCCGGCGCTGTCGCGGTGGTCCCTGTGGGCGGAGTCGCTGGAGCTGCACGACCTCGCCTCCCGTGGCTCTGGGTTGGAGCTGGTGCCGGAGGTCGCGCTCGGGGTGGCGCACTGCGCGGAGAAGCTCGGCCGACTCGACGAGGCCCTCGTCACGCTGCACCGCGTGCGTCGCATCGCCTCGGGGGCGGCGTCCGCACGCACCTGGAACCAGATCGGCAACGTGCAGCGGTGGATGAGTCACCTCGACGAGGCCCTGGTCTCGTACGCGCGAGCGGTGGAGCGGGCTCGTGCGGTGGGCGATCGCGTCGTGGAGGGGCGGGCGCTGGGCAACCGGGCCGACACGCTGCGGATCCTGGCGCGGTACCCCGAGGCCGAGCGCGGCTACGCCGTCGCGCTGGAGCTGGCGACCGCGGCGGGCGACGACCTCAACATCGCGGTCGTGCGGGGGAACCGTCCGCTGCTGTACCTCGCGGTCGGACGACTGGATGAGGCGACCGCGGAGCTGGAAGCCCTGCTGTCCGACGCCGGCGGGGAGGCCCTGCCGTTCGTGCATCGCACGCTCGCGCTGGTGGCGGAGGCGCAGGGCGACGACGCCCTCGCGGTCGTCCGGTGCGACGATGCCCGTCGCGCGCTGCAGGTGGCGGGCGAGTTCGGCACGTCAGCGGATCTGGACCTGCTCGCCGCACGCATCGACGGGCGAGCCGGGCGGACCGAACGGGCCCGCCGCGAGGCCGAGCGCGTGCTGCGTGAGGCGGAGCGGGCCGGCTCGCCCCTCATCGCGACCGAGGCCTCGAACTCCCTCGCGGAGATCCTGGCGCGGCCGGGGGCGCCCCTTGCTGACGTCGAACGGGCGGAGCAGCACGCGGCCGAGGCGCGCAGCATCGCCGAGGCGACCGGGGATCGTGCGGAGGTGGCCCGCAGCGACGCGATCCTGGCCGCGACGGCACGGGCGCGCGGCGACGAGGCCGTCGCGTCGGCCCGGCAGGCCGCGTCCCGGGAGCTCTCCGCGGAACTGGGGCATCGGCTCGCCCATGTCTGAACCTCGGCCGAGGCCGTGCGAACGGCTCCAGGATGCCAGGATGGAAGGATGGACACCGCCAACCTGACCCGCGAGGAGACCGCCGCGCGATCCGCGGCCGTCACCCTCCACCGCATCCGCGTCGAGCTCGACCTGACCGGAGCGCCGGAGCGGGCCCGCACCGGATTCCCCACCGCGACCACGCTGGAGTTCGACGCGACGACCGACGCGACCTGGCTCGACTTCATCGGCGAGGAGGTGCGCCGCGTCGAGGTGAACGGCGAGGAGCGCGAGGTCGACTACGACGGAGCACGGATCGCGATCACCGGTCTGGCACCGTCCAACGTGGTGCGGGTCGAGGCGGTCGGCGCTTACAGCCGCTCGGGGGAGGGGCTGCACCGCTTCCACGACCCCGCCGACGACCGCACCTACCTGTACACGCAGTACGAGCCAGCGGACGCCCGCCGCGTGATGGCGTGCTTCGAGCAGCCCGACCTCAAGGCCGAATACACCTTCGTGGTCGATGCGCCGTCGGGGTGGGAAGTGCTCTCCAACCAGTCGCCCGCCCATGTGGACCTCGGCGTGGGCGTGCAGCGCGTGGAGTTCGCCCCCACGCTGCCGATCTCCAGCTACATCACCGCGGTGGCCGCGGGACCGTACACCCGCGTGGACGGGGAGTGGACGCGCGACGAGCAGCGCATCGCCCTCGGACTGTTCGTGCGACGCTCGCTGGCCGAGCACCTCGAGTCGGACGAGATCCTGGAGGTCACGCGGCAGGGGCTCGACTTCTTCACCGACGCCTTCGCCTATCCGTACCCCTGGGGCAAGTACGACCAGCTCTTCGTACCCGAGTACAACCTCGGCGCGATGGAGAACCCCGGGCTGGTGACCTTCACCGAGTCCTACCTCTCGCGCGGTGCCGCCACCGACGCACAGCGGGCGGCCAGGGCCAACACGATCCTGCACGAGATGGCTCACATGTGGTTCGGCGACCTCGTGACCATGACCTGGTGGGACGACCTGTGGCTCAAGGAGTCGTTCGCCGACTACATGGGCTCGCACGCGTCCGCGGTGGCGACGCGCTTCCACGACGCCTGGGTCACGTTCGCGATGCGGCGCAAGTCGTGGGCCTATCAGCAGGATCAGCTGCCGACGACGCACCCGATCGTGGCCGACATCCCCGATCTCGAGGCGGCGAAGCTCAACTTCGACGGCATCACGTACGCCAAGGGTGCCTCGGTGCTGAAGCAGCTGGTCGCCTACGTCGGCGACGAGGCGTTCTTCGAGGGCGCGCGACGCTACTTCGCGGCGAACGCCTTCGGCAACACCACGCTCGACGACTTCCTCGTGGTGCTGAGCGAGGCGTCCGGGCGCGACATGAGCGACTGGGCGGCGGCGTGGTTGCAGACCACCGGGGTCTCGACGCTGTGGATCGAGGCGGACGACGACGGCCGCCGCACCCTCGTGCAGAGCGGGACCCGTCCGCATCGCCTCCGCATCGGCTTCTACGACCGTGTCGACGGTCGGATCGTCCGCCGCGAGCAGCGGGAGCTCGACCTTCCCGGCGAGCGGGTCGAGCTCGACGTCCCCGAAGCGGACCTCGTGCTCCTGAACGACGACGACCTCACCTACGCGAAGGCGAGGATGGACGACCGCTCGCTGGCGACCGCGGAGGAGTCGCTCTCGGCCATTGAGGACCCCCTGGCGCGGGCGCTCGTGTGGTCGTCGCTGTGGAACGCGACCCGCGACGGTGAGCTCGATGCGGGACGCTTCCTGCGCATCGCCCGTGCTCACGCCCCGGCCGAGCCGAACGGCGGACTGCTGGGGGCGGCGATCCAGAACGCCGCGTTCACCGTGCGCCACTTCGTGGCCGACGAACGCCGGGTCGAGGAGCAGCGCGCCTGGACGGAGGCCGCCTGGTCGGCGCTGCAGGCCGCGGAGGCGGGAAGTGACGCGCAGCTGTCGTGGGCGCGCGCGCTGGCGACGGCCTCGGCGTTCGACGATGTGCACCACGCCGACCTGCGCGACATGCTCGACGGCCGGGGTCCGGACGGTCTCGTGATCGATCCCGACCTGCGGTGGCAGCTGCTGACCGCGCTCGTCACCACCGGACACGCCGACGGTGCCGACATCGCGGCGGAGGAGGAGCGGGACGACACCGGCGACGGACGCACGGCCGCCCGCCGTGCCCGCGCGTCGCGCCCGGAGGCGCCCGTGCGCGCCGCGGCCTGGGCGGCTGCCTGGGATGACCGCTCGCTGACGAACGACCACCTGGACGCCGAGATCGCCGGGTTCCGCGCGGGCGGCCGTCGCGACCTGATCTCCGATTTCGACGCGGAGTACTTCTCCCGCATCCGCGACGCGTGGAGCGAGCGGAGCATCGAGCTGGCGCAGCGCCTGGTGATCGGGCTGTTCCCGGCCGGTGACACGCTGGATCCCGTCGACGCGTGGCTCGACGCGAACGCGGACGCCCCGGCGGCGCTGCGTCGCCTCGTGGTGGAGCAGCGCGACCACCTGGCGCGGGATCTCCGGGTCCGCGGCGGCCAGGCCTAGATCGGCTCGACGGTCATCCCCATGACCGTGCGCACGGTCCACGGGTGCGCACGGTCGTCGTCGATGTGGCGCATGCCGAGCTTCTCGGCGACCCGGCGGGACGCGGTGTTGTCGGGGTGGATGATCGCGGTCAGCAGCGTCGGCGCGAGCTCGCGGCCGACGAGCTCGACGCAGGCGCGTGCGGCCTCCGTGGCGTAGCCGCGCCCCTGGAGCTCCGCGCGCACGTGGTAGCCGACCTCGAGCACGGGCTGCCCGTTCGACGACTGCCACGTGAGACCGCAGTCACCCACGAACGCGCCGTCGTGGGTCTCCAGGGTCCACAGGCCGTGCCCGTCCTGCGCGTAGCGCTCGCGCATGCGGACGATCCACGCGGCGCTCTCGGCGCGGGTCTTCGGCGCGGGATAGTAGGTCATCACCGCGGGGTCGCCGAGGAGCGCGGCGAGGTCGTCGAGGTCGTCGTCGATCATCTCGCGGAACACGAGCCGCTCCGTGGGGCGGGGCAGGAGCCGTCGCGGGGCCGACCGCGGTGGGGTGCTCACAGGTCGAGCGTGTCGCCGGGGTCGAGCACGAAGAACTCGCCGCCGTTCTGTTCCGTCGCCCACTGCAGTCGCTGCCGGTGCATGTTCCTGCCGATCACGGACAGCGTCATGTCGTGCGTGCCGAACGCCCGGCGCGGCTTGACGGCGAGCACGTAGTCCATCGCCTCGCCGATCTTGAGCCACGGGCCGCCGAGCGGTGCGGCCAGGGTCTGCACGTCCACGCCCTCGGGCACCGCGTACGAGTCGCCGGGGTAGTAGAGCTCGTCGTTCACGAGCACGCCGACGTTGTCGATGGTCGGGATCGAGGAGTGGATCACGGCGTGGGTGCCGCCGAAGAACCGCAGTGTGAACGGTCCGACCTCGATCGTGTCGCCGGGTGAGACCACCGTGATCTCGTAGCCGTCTGCCGCCCGGGCGAGCCCTTCCGGGCCGTAGACGGGGGTGCCGGGCGCGGCACGGAGGATCCGGTCCAGCTGCTCCGGCGTCCAGTGGTCGGGGTGCTCGTGGGTCAGCACGACCCCCACGAGTCCGCTGAGGTCGTCGGGCGGCGTGGTGAAGGAGCCGGGATCGATCAGGAGGGTCTGACCGTTGAGGTCGAGACGGAGGGCGGCATGTTCGAACTTGGAGACGCGCATGACACGAGTCAACCGCTCCGTGGCGGTCGCGGCAATCACCGCGACGGCGCGCCACGCCCGGGAGTCGCGCGGACGCGGTGCCGATTTGGCGCGCAGAGAACGGCCGTGCCATACTTGAACGGTTGTCGCGGGACGGAAACGCTCCGCCAGACGGCCCCATCGTATAGCGGCCTAGTACGCCGCCCTCTCACGGCGGTAACGCGGGTTCGAATCCCGCTGGGGTCACACAACACGACGAAAGCCCTCCGGTTTGCCCGGAGGGCTTTCGTCGTCTGCGGCAGGTGCTCATCCCGCGGGTCGCAGCGACAGGATGCGGAAAGCCGCCGTGCGAAGGGGGACGATCATGAGCGCCATCATCGCCCCGCCGAACACCGCGAACGGCACCCAGACCGCGGTCGCCGAGGCGAGCGCCCCGAATCCGGCCATCGCCGCCGGCATCAGGCAGTCATCGCCGAGGCGGGTGAGCGCGCCCATCCGTCCGAGGTACGCGGTGTCGACCGTCGCCGAGAACGTCGCGCTCAGCAGCACCGAGGCGAACCCCGCGGTGGCGCCGATCACGAAAGCCGCCGTTCCCACCGTCCAGGCCGGTCCCACGCCCAGTGCCGCGATTCCCGCCCCCTGGACGACCAGCGCCCAGAATCCGCCGTAGGCCTCGCGCCGCGGACGCCACTTCGCGACCGAGACCGCCCCGAGCGCGGCGCCGAGGCCCAGCAGCGCCTCGAACAGTCCGACGGCCTGGGCGCCCCAGCCCTCGTCGTGCGCACGCAGCGCCAGACCGATGCCCACGGCCGGCCCTACGGCGAGGTTCAGCCCCGACAGCGCGATCACCAGGGTGCGCGTGGTGCGGTTCGCCGCCAGGTGCGCGAAGCCGGAGCCGATGCCGCGCAGAGCCGACTGCCGGGCGGCACGCGCCAGGCGGAACCGGGGGCGCAGCCAGAGGGCGAGGAACGCCAGGACGACCGTGAACGTGAGCGCGTTGACCGAGGCGCTGCCTACCAGCCCGGTGTGCGCGACCACCAGGCCACCGGCGGCGGCACCGCCCATCGTCCCGAGTCGCGAGGCCGTCTGCGCGGCGGCCCCGTACGACGGCAGGTCGGACGTGCGCACGAGCTGCCGGGCGATGGTGCCCGCCGACGGCTCGTAGAACGCGTCGCACACGCCGAACGCGACCGCGGCGAACACCAGCACGGCGACGGTGGGGGGCGTCGCCAGCACCCACAGGGCGACGGCGACGAGAACGGCCACGCGGGCCACGGTGAACAGCAGCATCACGCGGCGGGCGTCCACGCGGTCCGCGAGCACCCCGCCGAACAGCAGGATCAGTGCCCGGGGGAGGGTTCCGGCGGCGACGATGAGCCCGGCGACCGCGGGGGACGCGATCTGCACCGCCGTCCACGCCAGGGCGATGGTCCACAGCGCATCCCCTGCGTCGGAGAGGGCCTTCACGCCGATCCAGGCATGGACCAGGCGGTCGCGCCGGAACGGCGGAGGCGGCGCGAACTCGACCGGCTCCTCGACCGCGGTCATCAGGGCTCCGTGGGGAATGCGTGGGCGAACACGAAAACCGGCACGCGCTCCTGGCCGTCGTCCAGGGCGATGCCGCCCTGCCACTCGCGGATGGTCTGCAGCAGCCGCGCGGAGAGGTCCCGCAGCTCGTCGGGGGAGGCCCACGCGGTGGTCTCGGTGTTGGATGCGTCGTACCCGGCATAGGCGGGGTCGTCCCGGTGCCGGTGCCAGCGCTGGAGCCGGTCGATCTGCATGCGGATGCCCTGGCGTTGCGCCTCGCGGGCGAGCAGCGCATCGGCGGGGGAATCGGCGAAGTCGTCCACCGACCAGGTGAGCCCTCGTCGGGCCACCCGCCACCAGCTGGTGCGGCGGTCGTCCGACTCATCGGGCGCGCGTTCGACGACGCCCGCGCGTTCGAGCATGCGCAGGTGATGGCTGATGCTGCCGACCTGGCTGTCGAGGGCGCGCGCGAGCGTGGTCACCTGGCACGTGCCGTAGAGCAGGAGGTAGTCGTAGATGCGGCGGCGCAACGGGTGGTGCACGGCGGTGATCACGGAGATGTCTTCCACGGGCATCACGCTAGGGCGGGATCCCCAGGTGCACAAGAGTTCTTGTATACCCCGGAAAATCAGGTTTGCGAGTCGGGTCCCTCTCGCCGTCAGCCCGCGTCGCCCGTGCGCGCGGCCGGTGCCTCGGAGCGGTTCCGGCGGGTGCGACGCGACCGACGGATCAGCCAGACCACGAGCACGACCACCGCGGCGACCGCCAGCCAGGGGAGCAGGAAGCCCACCGCGATGACCAGTGCGTTCAGCGACACGACGAGGCCGTTCCACCCCGCGAGGAGACCGTCGCCGAAACCAGCGGGGTCGGCCGTGCTCGGCGCGGTGGCCTTCGTCAGCTGCACCTGCAGCGACGACATCGCCACCTGGTCGTCGAGGGCAGCGAGCTGCTGCTCGTACGACTCCAGCTGCGCTTGCCGGTCGGTGAGCGCCACCTCGGCCTCGATGAGCTCCGACACGCTGCCCGACTGCGCAATGAGCTGCGTGAGCCGTTCGACCGACGCCCTGGTCGAGTCGACGCGTGCCCGCAGGTCGATCGCGGTCGACGTCACATCCTGCTTCGACGTGGAGGACGACAGCACCTCGCCGGTGTCGCCGAGCGCCGCGATCACGGCGGTGAGGTCGGTGGAGGGAACGCGGATGCTGATCCAGCCGTACGCGGAGTCGGCGGGCGCGGGCGCGCGGGTGTCGTCCGCCGCGAGCGCCTTGCCCACCTCGGTGCTCTCGACGTAGCCGCCGTGCTCCTCGGCCAGCGCGGCGATGGCGTCCGCCGCGTCGGGGATGCTCTTCACCTGCACCGTGGCCTGCGCGGTCGCGATGATGTCGCGGCCGGCGTCCGCCGTGGCGGCCCCCGGCAGCGCCACTCCGGGCAGCATCCCGCCGCTCGTGTCGGAGCGCGCGCCGTCGCCGGGCACCGAACCGGGCGGGACCGCGGTGGTTCCCTCCGGCGCGGAGTCGGTCGACGATTCAGTCACCGCGTTGCCCGGGAGGCTCAGTCCCTCGACCGTCGACACGGCGGAGCCCCCGACGCTGTGCAGGATCGGCGGGGTGACGAGCACGCCGATCACGAACGCCGCGGCGATCCCGCCCCCGGTGAGCCAGGCGCGGCGGCGCCGACGGGCCTTCCCCTCCGCCGGTCGCGCCGGAGCGCGCTCCCCGGCGATCTCGGCGAACACCGCGTGCTCGATGCGGGCGATGGCCTCGTCCGACAGCTCGGGGAGCTGCTCGGCGGGAGTCTGTGCGTTCATGCGTCTCTCACTTCCTTCACGGCGCCGCGCAACTGCGTGCGCACTCGCGAGAGACGGTTCCGGACGACGGCGTGCGTGACCCCGAGCTCCTCCGCTGCGGCCTGATAGGCGTAGCCCTCCGCCGCGCACAGCCGGAAGATCTCCCGGTCGAGCTCGCTCAGCGTGCCCACCTCGGCAGCGATCCGCGCGGCGAGCGCGGCCGTGATGACCTGCTCCTCCACGCTGACCGTGCTCGCCAGATCCTCGTCGACCGCGTCCGCCGTGTGCGCCCGGTCGCGGCGACGCTGGCGCAGGCGGTTCGCCGCCTGGAACCGGCAGATCGTCGCGAGCCAGGGCAGGATCGACTCGCCCTGCAGCTCGAGGCCGGGGAGCTTGCGCCACGCGACCACGAACGTCTCCTGGGTCACGTCCTCGGCATCGGCGGGGGAGGCGAGGATGCCCTGCGCGATCCAGTACACGGGCCGCACATGGGCCCGGTAGAGCTCGCGGAAGGCGCCCTCGTCGCCGGCTGCGGCCTGGGCCGCCCACCTCTGATCAGTCGTCTGGGAAGGCATCGGGTTTCCGTTCGGTGTCTCTCACCGGTGAGTGTCACGATCGGGCCCATCGTCTCAGACCCGGATTCCCGACGCGATCGCTCACGCCGCAGGTCGGATGCTCCGGTAGCATGGCTCCGGCGAGAGGGAGTATCCCGGACCCGCGCGTAACGTCATCACGAGCACCGACACCGCTGCTCCGGGCGCGCGACGCACTTCGGTGCGGGGGAGAGACTTTCGGACATCACCGACCCCTCGCGAAAGGTGCAGTGCGCCGTTGGACATCCCCGTCTGGTTCGAGATCACCTCGATGGTCGTGCTCACGATCATCCTGATCGGCGACCTCCTGCTCATCCGGCTGCGGCCGCACATCCCCTCGACGAAGGAGTCGACCCTCTGGGTGGTGTTCTACGTCGGGCTCGCGCTGCTGTTCGCGGTGCTGCTGGGAAACGTCGGCGGCTGGCAGAACGCGGGCGACTTCATCACGGGCTGGGCGCTCGAATACAGTCTCTCGGTCGACAACCTGTTCGTGTTCGTGCTGATCATGGCGCAGTTCGCCGTGCCGCGTCGGCTGCAGCAGCAGGTGCTGATGGTCGGCATCATCATCGCGCTGATCCTGCGCGGACTGTTCATCCTGGTCGGCGTCGCGGTGATCGAGAACTTCTCGCCGATCTTCTACGTGTTCGGCGCCTTCCTGGTCTACACCGCGATCCGCCAGGCCATGCCGGAGGGCGACCACGAGGACGAGGTCAAGCGCGAGAACTTCATCGTGCGACTGCTGCGTCGCCGCATCGACATCAGCGAGACGTACGACGGCTCGAAGATCCGCACGACCGTCGACGGGAAGCGCATGTGGACGCCCATGGTGATCGTGTTCATCACGATCGGCGTGACCGACCTCATCTTCGCGATCGACTCGATCCCGGCGATCTTCGAGATCACCACGAACGGCTTCCTCGTGTTCGCAGCGAACATCTTCGCGCTGATGGGGCTGCGGCAGCTGTACTTCCTCCTCGGCGATCTGCTCGACCGCCTGCGGTACCTCCACTACGGCATCGCCGTGATCCTCGGCTTCATCGGCATCAAGCTGATCCTGCACGCGCTGCACGTGAACGAGCTGCCGTTCATCAACGGCGGACAGCACGTGGAGTGGGTGCCCGACATCGACAACATGGTGTCCCTGGGCGTCATCCTCGTGTCGATGACGGTCGCCACGGTGGCCAGCCTCGTGGCGTCCTCGCGGGAGAAGCGCGCGGAGCGGCGCAGCGCCCCCGTCGGGGAGTGAGCGGCCGGGAGGCCCGTCAGAACGATCGCAGGTTCGCCTGCAGCCCGCCGTCGGCGTACTCGCGCCGGAGCAGCCCGCGTCGGCGCAGGATCGGCACGAGCTCGTCGAGGGTGCGGTGCAGGGTGACGGGGTGGAAGTCTCCCCACAGGAGCACGCCGTCGTTGCCCCAGTCGCCGAGTTCCTCGACGAGGTCGGCGAACTCGTCCGCGGTGCCCACGAATCCCGTCCGGTCGGAGAGGCGTCCCGCCCGCGCGAGAGCGGTGAGGTGAGCGCGCAGCGGGGCGTCCTCGCCGCGGTCCCCGATCAGCCGCTGGATGCTGCCGCGCGACACGTGGGCACCGAAGATCGACAGGTCGAGCGGTCGGTCGAGGTCGAGCGCGGTGAGGTCGGTCTCCAGGTCGCTCGACTGCTTGCGGGCGATCTGCTGCAGCGCGGCGTCGTCGGGGCGCGCGGAGGCGGCGACGATGCGATCGGCCTCCTCGCTCGATGACGTGATGACGGGCTGGATGGCGAACAGGATCGTGATGTCCTCGGGGCGTCGGCCCTTCGCGACCGCGGCCTCGTGCACTCTCGCGCGATAGTCGCGCACGGACTTCTCGTGCAACGGGGCGAGGGCGAGCTGCACGTCGGAGTTCGCTCCCGCGAAGCCCAGGCCGCGTCCGGAGCCCCCGGGCGAGACGATCGCGGGCTCCCCGTCCGTGAAGGGCAGGGCGTTCAGCGGTCCGTCGAACGCGTAGTGGCGTCCGCGATGCGCGACGGGTCGCAGCCGACTGCCGTCGGCGTACACGTCGGTGGCGCGGTCGGCGACGAGCGCCCCGTCGTCCCAGCTGTGCCACAGCGACCGGATGCCGTCGAGCCACTCCTCGGCGCGGTCGTACGCCTCGTCGTGCCCGAGCTGCGGGGCGTCGGAGAAGTGCCGCGCGCTCCCGGTGTCGGTGACCACGTTGAGGCCGAGCCGATGGCCGCTCAGGTGGTGCAGCGTGGCGAACTGCCGCGCGGACGTGTACGGCAGCGACGCGGCGGGGTTCACGGTGGGGACCACGCCGAGGTGCCGCGTGGCCTGGAAGAGGTACGGCGCGAGCAGCAGCGGGTCGTGCTTCGGGCCGCCGAACGCGTGGCGCACCCGGAGGTCGATGGTCTCGGGCGAGCCGAGCGAGGGGCTGTCCTCGATGATCACGAGGTCGAAGCCCGCCTGCTCGAGCGTGCGGGCGGCCTCCTGGTACACCTCGGGCCGCGTCCAGTCGTAGTCCCAGTCGAGGGACGGGTAGCCCCACCCCTGCGGGCCGAAGCCGCGGGCGAGGAACCATCCGAAGTGCTGCGGCCTGGTCATGCCACCGTCTCCCGCACCGACTCGAGCACGCGCGCCAGGTCGGCCACGAGGTCGTCGACGTCTTCGATGCCGATCGACAGGCGCAGCGTCCCCGGTGCGACGCCGAGCACGCGGCGCTCCTCGTCCGTACGCTGCGCGTGGCTCGTGGTGCCCGGGTGCAGCACGAGCGAGCGCACGTCGCCGATGTGGGTCATGTGCGTGAACACCTCGACCTCCTCCACGAAACGACGCGCGGCGGGGAGGCCGCCGCGCAGCGTGACGGTGAAGATCGAGCCGAAGCCGCCGTCCAGGTAGCGTCGTGCGGTCGCATGGTGCGGGTGGGTCGGGAGGCCGGCGTAGTCCACGCTCTCCACGGCGTCGTGCGCGGCGAGCCAGCGCGCGACGGCGAGCGCGTTGCGCGACTGCCGCTCGACCCGCAGCCCCAGCGTCTCCGTGCCCTGCCCGATGAGGAAGGCGTTGAGCGGGGAGGGGGAGGCGCCGAAGCGCGGCGCGACCGACTCCCGCACGTACGCGATGCGGGCGTTGCCGCCGTGGCGGGCGTACACGCTCGGCAGTCCGCCGCGGCCGGGGAGCACGAGGTGCGGGGCGTTGTGTCCGGCGCGGTCGGCGTCGAAGCGGCCGTCGTCGACGATCACGCCGCCGAGCACGGAGCCGTGCCCGGCGAGGAACTTGGAGGCGGAATGCACGACGATCGCTGCGCCGTGCTCGAGCGGGCGCAGCAGGGCGGGAGTGGGGAGGGTGTTGTCCACGATCAGCGGGATCGCGGACTCGTCGCCGATCGCGCTCACCGCGGCGACGTCGAGCACGTCGTTGCGGGCGTTCGCGAGCGATTCGGCGAACAGCGCGCGGGTGGTGGGACGGATGGCCTCGCGCCAGGCGTCTGGATCGGCGATGTCGTCCACGAACGTGGTCTCGATGCCGAGGCGGGCCAGGTTGTCGAGGAAGAGCCCCCGCGTGCCCTCGTAGATGTGGGTCGACGACACGATGTGGTCGCCGGCTCCGACGACCGACAGCACCGCGGCGGTCACAGCGGCCTGACCGCTCGCCACGAGCACCGCGTCCGCCCCCGACTCGAGCGAGGCGAGCTGGCGCTCGACCGCGCGCACCGTCGGGTTCCCGGTGCGGGTGTAGCCGAATCCCGTCCCCGTGCCGAAGTGGTCGGCGGCGTGGTCGAAGTCGTCGAACTCGAAGCCGGCCGTGAGGTAGATCGGGGTCGCGCGCGACGCAGCGGTCTCGCGACGGCGTGCGGCGTGGACGGCACGGGTGGCGAAGCGGGCGGTGTCGACGGTCATGCGGGGCCTCTCGATCGGGCGGGTGAGCAACAGAGTGTCACGGCGCGTCGCGGCGTGTCCGAGCGGTGGTAACCTGACGTCATGCGGACCGTTCTCCTTCTTAGCGGCCGCGGCGAGACCTCGATCTGAGCCCCTCCTCGTCGCGGAGTCCATCGTGGGCCGAACCGCCAGCCACAGGAGACACGCCATGACCAGCCCCGATTCCGGAGCCCCTTCCGCACGCCGCAGGACCCTCGCCGAGAAGGTCTGGGACGACCATCTCGTCGTGAAGGGCGAAGACGGCCAGCCCGACCTCATCTACATCGACCTGCACCTCGTGCACGAGGTCACCAGCCCGCAGGCCTTCGACGGTCTGCGCAGCGAGGGCCGCCCACTGCGCCGCCTCGACCTGACGATCGCGACCGAGGACCACAACACCCCGACGTGGGAGATCGACAAGCCGATCGCCGACCTCACCAGTCGCACGCAGATCGAGACGCTGCGCCGCAACGCCGCCGAGTTCGGGGTGCGCCTGCACTCGCTGGGCGATGCCGAGCAGGGCATCGTGCACGTGGTGGGGCCGCAGCTGGGCCTGACGATGCCCGGCATCACGGTGGTGTGCGGCGACTCGCACACCTCGACCCACGGCGCGTTCGGCGCGATGGCGTTCGGCATCGGCACGAGCGAGGTCGAGCACGTCATGGCGACGCAGACCCTGCCGCTCAAGCCGTTCAAGACCATGGCCATCACGGTCGAGGGCACGCTGCGCCCCGGTGTCACGGCGAAGGACATCATCCTCGCGGTGATCGCGAAGATCGGCACGGGCGGCGGGCAGGGCTATGTGCTCGAGTACCGCGGCAGCGCGATCCGCGCCCTCTCGATGGAGGGCCGCATGACGATCTGCAACATGTCGATCGAGGCCGGAGCCCGCGCGGGCATGGTGGCGCCGGACGAGACGACCTTCGCGTACCTGGAGGGGCGGCCGCACGCTCCGAAGGGCCAGGACTGGGAGGACGCGGTCGCGTACTGGCGCACGCTGCCGACCGACGAGGGTGCCGAGTTCGACGCGGAGGTCTTCATCGACGCGAACGAGCTCGAGCCGTTCGTCACGTGGGGTACGAACCCGGGACAGGGGAGCTCCCTCTCCGCCGCGGTGCCGGACCCCGCGCAGATCGCCGACCCGAACGAGCGCGCTGCCGCCGAGCGCGCGCTGGAGTACATGGATCTGACGCCCGGCACTCCGCTCAAGGAGGTTCCGGTCGACGCGGTGTTCATGGGCTCCTGCACCAACAGCCGGATCGAGGACCTGCGCGCGTTCGCGTCGATCATCCAGGGCAAGAAGAAGGCCGACGGCGTGCGCGTGATGGTCGTGCCCGGCTCCGCACGCGTGCGGCTGGAGGCCGAGGCCGAGGGCCTGGACAAGGTCATCACCGACTTCGGTGCCGAATGGCGCTTCGCCGGTTGCTCGATGTGCCTGGGGATGAACCCCGACCAGCTCGCCCCTGGGGAGCGGTGCGCGTCCACCTCGAACCGCAACTTCGAGGGGCGACAGGGCAAGGGCGGTCGGACGCACCTCGTGTCGCCGCTCGTGGCGGCGGCCACGGCGATCCGCGGCACCCTGTCCAGCCCGAGCGACCTGACGGAAGAGGCCTGACCCATGGAGAAGTTCACGACCCACACGGGCATCGCCGCTCCGCTGAAGCGGTCGAACGTCGACACCGACCAGATCATCCCCGCGGTGTTCCTCAAGCGCGTCACCAAGACCGGCTTCGAGGACGCGCTGTTCCACGGATGGCGGCAGGACCCGGAGTTCGTGCTCAACCAGCCCGTGTACCAGGGCGCGTCGATCCTCGTCGCCGGTCCCGACTTCGGTACCGGCTCGAGCCGGGAGCACGCCGTGTGGGCGCTGCGCGACTTCGGCTTCAAGGTCGTGCTCAGCCCGCGATTCGCCGACATCTTCCGAGGCAACTCGGGCAAGCAGGGCCTGCTCGCCGCGACGATCTCGGAGGACGACCTCGAGCGGTTCTGGGCCGAGATCGAGCGGAATCCCGGGGCGCAGATGACCGTCGACCTCGAGGCGCGCACCGCGTCGGTCGGCGGCATCCAGGCCGACATCGGCATCGACGATTACACTAGATGGCGGCTCCTCGAAGGGCTCGACGACATCGGGCTCACGCTGCGCAACGAAGACAAGATCGCGCAGTTCGAGGCCCGTCGCGAGTCGTGGCGGCCGCGGACCCTCCCCGTTCAGTGAGACGGAGGGGGCGGGGGAGCCAGGGGTAACCCCGCCCCCGATGAACGAAGTGAGGCCCCAATGACGACACCCGTGCGCGACGCTCTTCCCGACGACGTCCCTGCGCTCACCGGAGACGTCCTCGCCATCCGAGGAGGCCGACCGCTGCGTGGCCGGGTCGACGTCAAGGGCGCGAAGAACCTCGCCACCAAGGCGATGGTGGCCTCGCTCCTGGGAGAGACGACGAGCGTCCTGCGCGACGTGCCGGCGATCAGCGATGTGGCCGTGGTCCGCTCCCTTCTCGAGGTGCACGGTGTCCGGGTGTCGGAGGGCGATGAGCCGGGCTCGCTCGTGTTCGACCCGAGCGACGTGGAGTCGGCGCACTTCGAGGAGATCGACGCCCACGCGGGCGCGTCCCGCATCCCGATCCTGTTCTGCGGGCCCCTGCTGCACCGGCTGGGCCAGGCGTTCATCCCCGACCTCGGCGGCTGCCGCATCGGCGATCGCCCGATCGACTTCCACCTGGACGCGCTGCGCAAGTTCGGCGCGATCGTCGAGAAGCTGCCGAGCGGCATCCGCCTGTCGACCGGCGGCACTCGCCTGCACGGCGCCAACATCCACCTGCCGTACCCGAGCGTCGGGGCGACCGAGCAGGTACTGCTGACGGCGGTGCGCGCCGAGGGCGTCACGGAGCTGCGCAACGCCGCGATCGAGCCCGAGATCATGGACCTGATCGCCGTGCTGCAGAAGATGGGCGCGATCATCTCCTACGAGCCGAACCGCGTGATCCTCATCGAGGGCGTCGAGAAGCTCCGCGGCTACGACCACCGGTCGATCTTCGACCGCAACGAGGCGGCCTCATGGGCGTCGGCCGCTCTGGCGACGGACGGCGAGATCTTCGTCGGCGGCGCCAAGCAGCAGGAGATGCTGACGTTCCTCAACGTGTTCCGCAAGGCGGGCGGCTGGTTCGACATCCAGGAGGACGGCATCCTGTTCCGGCGCGACGGCGACATCAAGCCGGTCGTGATCGAGACCGACGTGCACCCCGGCTTCATGACCGACTGGCAGCAGCCCCTCGTGGTCGCGCTGACCCAGGCGCACGGCCGCTCGGTCGTGCACGAGACCGTGTACGAGAACCGCATGGGCTTCACGGAGGCCCTCGTGAAGATGGGCGCCGACATCGTCGTGCACCCGCGCGGGCTGCAGGACGGCCCTCGCCGCGTGCCGCGCCGTGACCTGGAGCAGGCCGCCGTCATCACCGGCCCGACGCCGCTGCACGGCGCCGACATCGTCGTGCCCGACCTGCGCGGCGGATACAGCCACGTGATCGCGGCGCTCACGGCCTCCGGCGAGTCGAAGGTGTCGGGCGTCGACATCCTGGCCCGCGGGTACGAGAAGTTCCTCGCCAAGCTCGACGCGCTCGGCGCCGACTTCGACGTCCTCCGGTGAGCCCGATGGCTTCCCGGTCGCCGGAGAAGACGCGTCCGAGTCTGTTCTGGCCGCTCGCGGCGATCGTCATCCCGCTCGTGTCGCTGCTCGCCAAGATCCGTGTCACCGGTGGTGAGAAGCTGCCGCGCGACGGCGCGTTCGTGCTCGCCCCGAACCACTACTCCGAGTTCGACCCGCTGATCGTCGCGGTCGCCGTGTGGCGCATCGGCCGAGCCCCGCGGTTCATGGCGAAGGAGAGCCTGTTCCGTGTCCCCGTGCTCGGATGGGTGCTGCGTCGCACGGGTATGGTGCCGGTCGCGCGGACGTCGTCGGCGACCGCGGCCAAGCAGACCATGGCGCAGTCGGCGGAGCTCGTCGAGCACGGCCGCGGCGTGATCGTGTACCCGGAGGGCACGCTCACGCGCGACCCGGATCTGTGGCCGATGCGCGGCAAGTCCGGCGCGGTCCGCCTCGCCCTCGCCGACGGGATCCCGCTGATCCCGATGGCGCAGTGGGGTACTCAGGAGATCATGGGTCGCTATCAGAAGGGCCTGAGCCTGTGGCCGCTGCGCAAGCCGGTCCGCGTGCTGGTGGGCGACCCGATCGACGTCGAGGATCTGCGCGGGCGTGCGACCGAGCCCGCCGCGCTGACCGAGGCGACGAGCCGCCTGATGAACGCGATCACGGCGCTGCTCGAGGAGCTGCGCGAGGAGAAGGCGCCAGCGGAGCGGTGGAACCCCGCGAGCCACGGCCAGAAGGAGACCGGTCGACTTGACTCCTAAGAGGAACACACCAGCGGGACCCCGGGTCGCCGTGATCGGCGCGGGCAGCTGGGGCACCACGTTCGGGAAGATCCTGGCCGATGGCGGAGCGCAGGTCACGATGTGGGCCCGCCGCGCCGAGCTGGCGCACGAGATCGACGAGGCCAAGCGCAACTCGCGCTACCTGCCGGGCATCAATCTCCCGCGCACCATGGCGGCCACGCACGAGCTCTCCTCGGCGCTCGACGGGGCGGAGCAGGTGTACCTGTCGGTGCCGAGCCAATCGCTGCGCGAGAACCTCAAGGCGCTGCGACCGCTGATCGCGTCCGGCGATGCCCGGATCGTCAGCCTCATGAAGGGCGTCGAGCGGGGCACGGGTCTGCGCATGAGTCAGGTGATCGAACAGGAGCTGCGCTGCGACCCGGAGCGCATCGCGGTGGCGTCCGGCCCCAACCTGGCGCTGGAGATCGCGCGCGAGCAGCCCACCGCGGCCGTCATCTCGTCGCTGAGCCAGGAGACGGCGGAGGTCGTGGCGCGGGCCGCGCGCAACGGCTACTTCCGCACGTTCGTGAACACCGACGTGATCGGCACCGAGTTCGGCGGGGTGCTGAAGAACCTCATCGCCGTCGCGATCGGCATCGTCGACGGCGTCGGCTACGGCGAGAACACCAAGGCCTCGATCATCACGCGTGGCCTGGTCGAGATGACCGACTTCGCGGTCGCGAACGGCGCGCAGCCGGAGACGCTGCAGGGGCTCGCGGGGCTCGGCGACCTGATCGCGACGTGCCAGTCGCCGCTGAGCCGGAACAACACGGCCGGGCGGCTGCTCGGACAGGGCTATTCGTTCCAGGACGTCGTGAAGCAGATGCAGCAGACCGCGGAGGGGCTGGCCTCGGTCGCCCCCGTGCTGCAGCTCGCCCGCGAGGCCGGGGTCGACATGCCGATCGTCGAGCAGGTGAAGATGGTGCTCGACGGCAAGATGGATCCCCGGGATATCGCCCCGCATCTCACGACGGACGACGACACCCCGCAGGGGGAGAGGACCAACCATGGACAAGCAGACGGTGGTGGTGCTCTTCGGAGGGCGCTCCAGCGAGCATTCGATCAGTTCCGCAACGGCGGGGGGAGTGCTCGGCGCGATTGACCGCGACCGCTACGCGGTGATCCCGGTGGGGATCACGCGCGAGGGCGCCTTCGTGCTGGAGGACGACGACCCGGCGAAGTTCCCGCTCGATGCGGCGCACCTGCCCGAAGTGGTCGACAACGGCACGCGCATCCTGTGGCCGGAGCCGGGCGGCGACCGCACGCTCCGCGTGGTGCACCCTGGCGGCGCCGTCGACGGTCTCGGCGAGATCGACGTGGTGCTGCCCATCCTGCACGGACCGCACGGCGAGGACGGCACGATCCAGGGGTACTTCGACACGCTCGAGGTGCCGTACGCGGGCGGTGGCGTGCTCGATTCGGCGCTGTGCATGGACAAGCACTTCATGAAGATCGCCCTGCAGGCCGCGGGCATCCCGGTCGCGCCGTGGGTCACGGTGCGGCGCGCGGCGTGGGACGGCGACCCGTCGTCGGTACGCGAGCAGGCGGCCGGTCTGGGCCTCCCGGTGTTCGTGAAGCCCGCACGGGCGGGCTCGAGCGTGGGGGTGTCGAAGGTGAGCGCCCCGGAGGAGCTCGATGCGGCTCTCGCTGTGGCGTTCGCGGAAGACGACAAGGTCCTCATCGAGTCGGGGATCACCGGGCGCGAGATCGAGGTCGCGGTGCTGGAGGCGGCGGAGGGTGTCCGCGCCTCGCTCCCGGGCGAGATCGTCCTCACGTCGCGCGGCTTCTACGACTTCGAGGGCAAGTACCTCGGCGGCGACGGGGTCGACGTCGTGTGCCCGGCGGAGCTGAGCGACGCGGAGGTGTCGGCGGTGCAGGAGGCCGGGGTCCGCGCGTTCGAGGCTGTGGACGGACGCGGCCTGGCCAGGGTCGACATGTTCCTCACGCCGTCGGGCGAGCTCGTGGTGAACGAGCTGAACACGATGCCCGGGTTCACGCCGATCTCGATGTTCCCCAAGTGCTGGGTGGCCTCCGGGCTGAGCTACCGCGACCTGATCACGGAGCTGGTGGAGGCGGGTCTGCGCCGCTGACCCGGGTTCCCCGCGACGCTCAGCCCGCGGGGAACTCCACGCGGTCCGTGCACTGCGCGGTCGCGGGCGCCAGGCCGGACTGGATGCTCGATGAGAGGGTGTTCACGATCGACTGGAAGTCGATCTGCTCGCCGCGGCGGATGATGACCTCCACCGCGGGCTCGCGCCCGTAGGTGACGAGGCGCTGCCGCTCCTCCTCCTGATCGAGCACCAGCCAGTCGACGCCGCCGAGCGTCGTGCAGACGAGCGCCGATGGCGCGGGGGGCTCCACGCCGCAGCGCAGCACGATCGCGGGGTCGCCCCAGGCGCCCGTGGCCTGCGCGTCGGTCCACACCCGGTCGAACCCGTCGACGCTGTCGGGGAGCAGCACGGAGACGGAGGCGCAGCCCGGATCGTTGGCGTCGTCCGCGGGTTCCAGGTGGACGGTGGTCGAGCATCCGGTGACGACGGCGGCGAGGGCGATCGCCCCGGCGACGGCGGTGAGACGACGAGAACGGGGCATGCATCCAGGCTACCTTTGACGACATGCACTCCCGACCCGATGCCGACGACCCGCGCCTGGCAGAGCTCTCGGAGGGACGCATCCTGCGGTCGATCCTGAGCCGCACGACCCCGGGCGCGCACACGCTCCTCGGGCCGGGTGATGATGCGGCCGTGATCGCGGCGCCGTCGGGCTCGGTCGTCGCGACGACGGACACGCTGGTGCACGGTCCCGACTTCCGACTGGCGTGGTCCAGCGGGCATGATCTCGGCTGGAAGGCCGCGGCCGTGAACCTCGCGGACGTCGCGGCGATGGGAGCGCGTCCGACCGCGCTGCTGGTGGCACTGGCGGTGCCGCGCGATCTGCGGCTGTCGTTCGTGGAACGGCTGGCCGACGGATTCCGCGATGCGTGCGCGGCGCTGGCGCCGGGGTGTGCGGTGGTGGGCGGCGACCTGACGGTGTCCGATGTGCTGACGGTGGCGGTGACCGCTCTCGGTGACCTGGAAGGGCGGCCTCCCGTCACGCGGGCGGGTGCGCGACCCGGTGACGTGGTCGCGGTCGCCGGCGAGCTCGGTCATGCCGCGCATGGGCTCGCGGTGTTGTTCGGGCGCTTCCGCGACGGCGACGCGCCGATTCCGGTCGACCCGTCCCTGCTCGGACCCGGGGAGAGCGCGGCGGTGGCTGCGCAGCTGCGTCCGTCACCGCCGATCGGGCTGGGCGTGGTGGCCGCGGCGGCCGGGGCGACCGCGATGATGGACGTCTCCGACGGGCTGGCGCTCGACGCGCGGCGGATGGCGGATGCCTCGGGGGTGACGATCGCGCTGGAGCGCGCCGAGCTCGGTGACTTCCCGGAGCGGGCGCTGGCGGGCGGGGAGGATCATGCGCTGCTGGCGAGCTTCCCGGACGGGATCCTGCCCCCGGGGTTCCGGGCGATCGGCACCGTGCGGGAGCGCGCGGACGAGAACCTGCTCTGCGACGACCTCCCGGTCGACGTCAGCGGCTGGGACCCCTATCGCGACTGGGACTCCGTGGCGGGCTGATCCTGTTCCGCAAGCGCGGCCTCGCCCGCGCGTTCGCACCACCAGAGCGCGGTGTCGCCATAGGTCTTCTCGCGGAACACGTGCAGTCCCGCCGCCTCGACGTCCGGACGGGTGGAGCGACGGGCACGTTCGACGATCAGCACCGCGTCGTCGCTCAGGAGCGGCGCGAGGGCGATCAGGTCCGCGGTCATGGCGGCGTCATCGAGGTCGTACGGCGGGTCCGTGAACACGAGGTCGTAGGGCCCCGTGGCGCGGGCCAGGTAGGAGCGGACGCTCGCTTCGTGCACCCGTGCCGGCGGCCGGTTGCTCGCCCTGGCCACGGCTCCCGCGTTACGGCGCACGACGGCCGCGGCGGGGCGACCCCGCTCGACCAGGTCGGCGGTCGACGCTCCGCGGCTGAGCGCCTCGAGCCCGAGGGCACCTGAGCCGGCGTACAGGTCGAGGACCCGCGCGCCGTCGATCGCTTCGAGCGACTCGAGCGCGGCGAACAGCGACTCCCGCACGCGATCGCTCGTGGGCCGCGTCCCCGCCCCAGGAACCTCGAGACGGATGCCGCGCGCGCGGCCTGCGATGATCCTGGTCACCCGTTCACGATACGACAGGGGGCGACGACGTCGTGTCGGTCGCGTTCTCTAGACTCGGAGCATGTCGCTCACGCTCGAATCCTCGCTGGAGGAGGCCATCGGCGCGGCGTCGGCCAAGACGCTGGGTCGCGCCTTCGGCATGAAGACCGTGGGCGATCTGCTCGGCCACTATCCGCGGCGCTATGCGGATCCGGGTGAGCTCACGCCGATCCGCGATCTCCCGATCGGCGAGACGGTCACGATCGTCGCCGAGGTGCTGTCGTCGAGCTTCCGTCGTATGCGCAACCGACCCGGCGCGATGGTGGACGTGGTGATCGGCGACGGGGTGGGTCGCATGTCCTTGACCTTCTTCGCGAAGAACATCGGTGCGGCCGAGTGGCGGTCGAACGATCTCGCCGTCGGCCGACGCGGGGTCTTCTCCGGCAAAGTGGGCGAGTTCAACGGCGTCACGCAGTTCGCGCATCCCGAGTACGAGCTGTTCGATGATGAGGATGCGGCGCGCCGTCGGGCCGACGCGCGGGCAGCGGTGCCCATTCCCATCTACCCGGCGACGTCGGCGATCCAGACGTGGCAGATCGCCCGCCTGGTCGGCCGCGTGCTGGACGGGCTGACCGAGGTGCCTGAGCCGCTGCCCGAAGAGGTGCGTCGCGGCGAAGAACTGCTCACGGCGCGGGAGGCGCTCGAGCGCATCCACCGCCCCCGCACGCGCAACGACATCGACCCCGCGGTGCGCACCCTCCGCATGCACGAGGCGCTGACCCTGCAGACGGCGCTGCTGCAGCAGCGCCAGGCGGTGCGCGCCCTGGCGGCCACGTCGCGCCCGGCGCACCCCGGTGGGCTCCTCGAACGGTTCGACGCTGCGCTGCCGTACACCCTGACCCCCGACCAGGAGACCGTGGGCGCGCAGATCGCGCACGACCTGGTCGGTGCGTGGCCGATGAACCGACTGGTGCAGGGCGAGGTCGGCTCGGGAAAGACCCTCGTCGCGCTGCGCGCCATGCTGCAGGTGGCCGAGAGCGGGGGACAGGCCGCGTTGATCGCCCCGACCGAGGTCCTCGCGGCCCAGCACCTGCGCTCCATCACGAAGATGCTGGGCCCGCAGCTCGCCCCGCTGCTGATGCCGACGCTGCTCACGGGTCAGCTCCCCGCGGCCGAGCGGCGCAGGGCTGCGCTCCGGGTCGCCTCCGGGCAGTCGCTCATCGTGGTCGGGACGCACGCGCTGCTGGGGGAGAAGACCACGTTCGCCGATCTCGGGCTCGTCGTTGTCGACGAGCAGCACCGCTTCGGTGTGGAGCAGCGCGAGGCGCTGCGCGCGAAAGGATCCAGTCCGCACGCGCTCGTCCTCACCGCGACGCCGATCCCGCGCACGGTCGCGATGACGGTCTTCGGCGACCTCGACACCTCGGTCATCCGCACGATGCCCGCCGGTCGCGCCGGCATCGAGTCGTACGTCGCTCCGCTGGCCGAGCATCCCGGCTGGTTCAACCGCGTGTGGGAGCGGGCGGCGGAGGAGATCGCGCAGGGTCGACAGGTGTTCGCGGTATGCGCGGCGATCGACACGGCGGCGAAGACGGCGGAGGCGGGCGAGCAGGAGCTTTTGGCGCCGGAGGGCGGGAAGGGGCCACGCTGGGGCGTCGTGCAGCTCGACGAGGCGCTGGCCACGCATCCGACGCTCGGCGGCCTCCGGCGCGCGGTGCTGCACGGGCGCATGCCGTCGGAGGAGAAGGATGCGGTGATGCAGTCCTTCGCCCGCGGCGACATCGACCTGCTGCTGGCGACGACCGTGATCGAGGTCGGGGTCGACGTGCCCAACGCCTCGACCATGATCGTGCTCGATGCCGACCGCTTCGGGGTGTCGCAGCTCCATCAGCTGCGCGGACGTGTGGGTCGTGGCGGCGTGCCGGGGTTGTGCCTGCTGGTCACCGAGGCCGAGGAAGGCTCCGTCGCGCGGGAGCGGGTCGATGCGGTCGCCGCGACCCTGGATGGGTTCGCCCTGGCCGAGGTCGATCTGGAGCTGCGGGGGGAGGGCGACGTGCTCGGTGCCGCGCAGGCGGGCGTGCGCTCGTCGCTCAAGCTGCTCAGGGTCGTGAAGGATGCGGCGCTGATCACCCGCGCGAGGGAGCTCGCGGAGGGGATCCTGTCCGACGACCCGGAACTCGCGCGCCACCCCGGTCTCCGCGACGCCATCGGTCGCCGCGTGACGGACGAGGACCGCGCGGCGCTGGCGAAGAACTGACGCCGTTCGGCCGTGCCCTAGGCTGGATGCATGAGCAGCAGGATCGCCGTCGTCCCGGGTTCGTTCGATCCGCCGACCCTGGGTCACCTCGATGTGATCCGCCGCGCGGCCGCCCTGTACGACGAGCTGCACGTGCTGGTGGTGCACAACCCCGGCAAGGAGGCGATGCTGCCGATCGCGCAGCGGCTGTCCCTGCTCGAGCGCTCGATCGCCGAAGACGGCATGCAGGGCAACATCGTGATCGGCTCCTGGAGCATGGGTCTCCTCGTCGACTACGCGCGCGACGTGAACGCGGGCGTGCTGGTGAAGGGGATCCGCTCGCAGGTCGATGTCGCGTACGAGTCGCCGATGGCGATCGTGAACCGTCACCTGGCCGACATCGAGACCGTCTTCCTGCTGCCCGATCCCGCGCACGCCATGGTGTCGAGCTCGCTCGTGCGCCAGGTCGCGTCGCTGGGGGGAGACATCGCGCCGTTCGTTCCGCCGGCCGTCGCGTCGTTCCTCGACACCGGTGCGCGCGGCCTCTGAGGCCGCCCGTCCGGCCCGGTCGCAGGGAGACCCCGGTAGCATTGAGGGGTGCGTTCCCGACTCAACAGCCCCTTCGTGCTCCCCGTCCGTGACATCGTCCGGCGTCCGGGGGAGATGCGCGAGCACACCTTCACGGTGACGCTCCCCGAGCAGTGGGGGGAGGGCATCGTGACCTTCGAGTCAGGCTCCGAGCTGGATCTCGACGTGCGTCTGGAGTCGGTTCACGAGGGCATTCTCGTGTCCGGTTCCGCGGATGGAGAGTACGTCGGCGTCTGCGGCCGCTGCCTCACCGACATCTCCGAGCCTGTCGAAGTCGAGTTCCAGGAGCTTTTCGCGTATCCTGGTGAGGAAGAAACTGACTTCGAGGTTCAAGACGACCACGTGGATCTTGAAACTCTCGTCAGGGATGCGGCCGTATTGTCGCTTCCATTTCAGCCGGTGTGTCAGCCGGATTGCCTCGGGCTCGACCCGGTCACAGGCGAGAGGCTGACCGAGAGCACCGGGACGGAGCAGGCCGCTCCCATCGATCCTCGATGGAGTGCGCTCCAGCAGATCACAGACCAAGACGGCACGGCAGAGAGCCGTGCCGCCGAGAAAGAAGAGAGCTAGTCATGGCTGGTAACCCCCCGAAGCGCAAGGTCTCCCGTTCGAACACCCGCTCGCGTCGCGCGCAGTGGAAGGCGGAGGCTCCGGCGCTCGTCAAGACCGTCGAGAACGGCAAGGTCGTCTACAGCCGTCCGCACCAGGCGAAGGTCGTCACCGACTCGCAGGGCACCGAGCTCTTCCTGGAGTACAAGGGCCGCAAGGTCGCCGACGTCTGAGTCGCGTACCGTGACGGAGGTCCCCGGGGGGACGAGACCTCTCCCAGCAAAGCTCCGCGTCGACATCGACGCGGAGCTTCTGGAGTTGGCGCTCACCCATCGCTCCTACGCCTACGAGCACGGCGGCATCCCGCACAACGAGCGCCTGGAGTTCCTCGGCGACTCGGTGCTGGGGCAGGCGGTGACGGTGATGCTGTTCACCACGCACCCCGACCTCGACGAGGGCGAACTGGCCAAGCGGCGGGCAAGCGTCGTCTCGACGGTGGCCCTGGCCGAGGTGGCCCGCGGTATCGACCTCGGAAGTCATCTCTTGCTGGGTCGCGGTGAGGAGCAGACGGGCGGTCGCGACAAGGACTCCATCCTGGCCGACACCATGGAGGCCGTGATCGGCGCCACCTACCTCTCCGCGGGGCCGGAGGCGGCGACCGAGCTGGTGCTGCGATTGACCGAGCCTCTGCTGGCGGACCCGGAGCGCTACGGCGCCGCGATGGACCCGAAGACCAGCCTGCAGGAGCTTGCCGCCCGGGTGGGTGCTACGCCGCCGCAGTACTCGGTCGAGGCGAGCGGACCGGATCACGACCGTCGCTTCACGGCCACGGTCGCCGTCGGAGACGTCGAGATGACCGGCACCGGAAGCAGCAAGAAGACCGCGGAGATGGCGGCCGCGCTCAGCGCCTGGCGCGTGCTCAACGAGCGTGCCTGAGCTTCCCGAGGTCGAGGTGGTCCGCGCGGGCCTCGCCCCGGCCGCGGTCGGCGCGACGATCACGGCCGTGAGCGTCTTCGACGAGCGCGCCCTCACCAGGCACACGGCGGGTGCTGCCGACTTCGTGCAGCGCCTCGAGGGGCGTGCCTTCACGGCGGCGATGCGTCGCGGCAAGTTCCTGTGGCTTCCCCTCGATGACGACGGGGAGTCGGCGCTGATCGCGCACCTCGGCATGAGCGGACAGCTGCTCCTGCGGGCTCCCGACGCTCCGTCCGAGCGCCATGAACGCGTGCGCCTCGGGATCGAGCATCCCGTCCACGGTGAGCTCGCGGTCGTGTTCGCGGATCAGCGCACGTTCGGCTCCCTCGCCGTCGATGCCTTGGTGGAGGACGGGCCCTCGCGCGTACCGACGCAGGTGGCGCACATCGCGCGCGATCCGATGGACCCGTTCTTCGACGACGACGCCTTCCGACTGGCTCTCGCTCGCCGGCACAGCGCGGTCAAGCGGGTGCTGCTCGACCAGGGCGTCGTGAGCGGTATCGGCAACATCTATGCCGACGAGTCGCTGTGGGCCGCGCGGATCCACCCCGAGACGCCGGCCGATCGACTCTCGACTCCGGCCGTGCACCGTCTGCTCACCGAGGTCCGCACCGTGTTGGCGAAAGCCCTCGCCGAGGGCGGGACCAGCTTCGATGCGCAGTACGTCAACGTGAACGGCCAGGCGGGGTACTTCGCCCACTCCCTCAATGCCTACGGCCGCGGCGGGGAGCCGTGTCCGCGGTGCGGCGGCGCCATTCGGCGGGTGTCGTTCATGAACCGGTCGTCCCACTTCTGCCCGACCTGCCAGCGCCGCCGCTGAGGTCACACCGGCTGGAAGGCTCGCCCGAGGAGCGGCCGCGTCGCCCAGGTGCTCGCCCACACCAGCCCGATCCCGGTGACGAGGACCACGGCGATGGTGGCGATCGAGACGGGCGCCGTGATCAGCGCGATTCCGAGCAGGGGGAACACGAGGAACGCGGCGCAGAGGGCGGAGCCGAGAGAGGTCACGAGCACCGGGGCGACGATGGAGCGTCGGCGGGCACGATCGATCATCTCCATCGGCATCCCCAGCTGGTGCAGGCTTCGGTGGAGACCTCTCTGATCGATCACGTCCGCAGCCTGATTGACGCCCACGGATGCCGCCACCATGAGGAACGATCCGATCAGGGTGATGATGAGTCCGGTGCGGATGTCGGCGGCGAGCGTCGCGTCGGCCCCGGATGCACCAGGACCGTCGATCTCCGCCATGAGCGCGACACCGGTCCCCGCGAAGACGGCCATGAAGCTCGCCATCGCGATGCCACCGACCTGACGCCACGCAGCTTTCGGCGCATCCAGGACGATGCGGGCCGAGAGCATGCGGTCGGGCTCCTGTGCCCGGCGCAGGCTCGTGCGTGCCCAGATCGACAGTGCCCAGGGGCCGACCAGGTTCAGCACGGCGAGCGCCGCGGCGTAGAGGCCGCACAGCACGATGACGGCGATCATCCCGCCGGCGATGGCGGGAACCGCCTTGATGAGCACGAAGGCGATCGCCAATCCCCCCACGGCGATCACCGCACGGATCCAGTGCATCTTGGTGACGACGGCCCGAGTGCGCACTCCCAGCGGCGAGATCACCACGCGGCGCAGACCGATGGAGGCACTCACCACGGCCAGCAGCAGCACCACGGCGACCACGAGGAGGATCGGAACGGGCGGCAGCAGCACAGCATCGAACCCGAGCGGTGCGCCGCGGAACGGGATCAAGCCGATGAGCGGACTGATCGCGAGGTGACCCGCCACCCCGATCACGGCGCCGACGGCTGCCACGAGCAGCGACTCCGCCACGGTGGCGACCGTCACCCCCGCGGGTGTGACACCGAGCAGGCGGAGTGTCGACAGCCTCTCGTCGCGACGGCGCGCTGATAGTCGGGCGGCCGCACCACCGAGGGACATCAGCGGCACGACGAGGAGAACGAGAGCGATGCCAGCGAGTGCCTGGTAGAGGGCAGCACTGTCATCGGACCACCGCCAGAACGACTGCGCACCGCCGATCACTGTCAGGACCAGGGTGGTGACGATGCCGAAGGCGACGACGGGGAGCACGAGGACGCTGTTCTCTCCGCGGGCTGGCCGCAGGAGGAGCGTCAGCACGCCGGCGTTCATGCGTCCACCGCCGAGG
Source organism: Microbacterium sp. K41 (assembly GCF_004794395.1). Lineage (NCBI taxonomy): Bacteria > Bacillati > Actinomycetota > Actinomycetes > Micrococcales > Microbacteriaceae > Microbacterium > Microbacterium sp. K41. Next base: position 27,718 of record NZ_SSDO01000510.1, read on the forward strand.
AGACGACGCGCCCGTCACGCACGGCGACCGTGCGGGTGCAGCGTGCCGCGACGTCGGCGTCGTGCGTGACCACCACCAGCGTGCGTCCCTGGCCGGTGGTCGACCACAGCAGTGCATCCATCACCTCTGCGGAGGTGTGCGAGTCGAGCGCGCCGGTCGGCTCGTCCGCGAAGACGATCTCCGCCCCCGTCGCCTGCGCGCGCGCGATCGCGACACGTTGCGCCTGACCGCCGGAGAGTTCACCGATGCGTCGATCCTCCATTCCCGCCAGTCCGAGCGCGGCAAGCCAGGAGGCGGCGTGCGGGATGGCATCCTTCTTCGCCACGCCGTTGATCATGGAGGCCAGGGCCACATTCTCGACCGCGGTGAGCTCGGGGATGAGGAGTCCCTGCTGGAACACGAAGCCGAATCGTTCGCGACGCAGGCGCGAGCGCGCGGATTCCCCGAGTGCGGTGACCTCGACGGGCCCGCCGGCGGACGGGTGGAACGTGACGCTGCCGGCGTCGGGGGCCGTGATGCCCGCGAGCACGTGCAGCAGAGTGGTCTTGCCCGATCCGGAGGCGCCCATGATGGCCACGGCTTCTCCCCGCTGCACGGCGAGGTCGATGCCGGCGAGGGCGCGCGTGGCCCCGAAGGTCTTGGTGAGAGCGTGAGCTTCGATCACGAATGCGTTCATGATTCCAGCCTTCCCGCGCGCGGACCCCACGTCGTCGGCCGTCCGGATGACCGTCCCGGAGCGGAGTCATCCAGGAGGATGACTCCGCTCCCGCGGGATCAGAGCTTCTTCTGCCACGCTCCCGCGTACGAGACCGGGCGGAACCCGATCGCCTCGTTGATGTCGAGCATCGGCCGGTTCTCCTCCGCGTTGAAGGTGGAGACCACGGTGGCATCCGGCACGAGCTCACGCCAGCGGAGCAGGTTCGCGCACTTCACGATCATGCCCAGACGATGCCCGCGGTGGTCCTTGGACACCAGGGTGCCGAACTGATGCGTGACGCCGGTGCGCTCCGCTCCGATGACCAGCTCGTTGTACGCGACGATGTCGCCGGTGGGCACGTGCTCCACGGCGACGACGGACACCGTCTGCCCGGCGCCCGTCAACCGTGCATCTCGCCGGGCCACCCGGTCGGCGTCCCAGACCTCCGCGACGAAGTCCATGTCGCCGCTCGGAGCGTCCGTCGACAGCCGCGCCAGCACCGCCGCGTACCCGGAGCGGAGCTCGGGCGGTGTGGGCAGCAGCCACTCCACCACGCGGTAGTCGGGTCCTGCCGCCTGCGTGGCCTCGGCCAGAGCGGCCTCCAGGGGAGCGAGGTCCGCGCGCAGGTCGAATTCACTGTTGCGCTCGACCTGCTCCAGCGTGAATCCGTGGGCGTCGACGAGGTCGCTCAGCGGCGTCGCCGGAATGCGGCCCCATCCGGTCCGAGGAACCAGCATGCGAGATGTCTCCTCCGGACGATGCAGGCTCCAGATCTGCAGCACGCTGCGCCCGCGGGACCGCGCCTCGCTCTCGGCTCGTGCGAGGAGCGCGTCTTCGATGCCTCGGCCCCAGTGTGCCTCAGACACGAGCAGGTCGACCTCGGCAGCGTTCGCGTCCGCCTCCTGCGCGAAGGACACCGTCACCATGCCCACGATGTCGGCACCGTCGCGGGCGACGAAGCCGAGGTCGAGGGAGTCGGTGTCGTCTTGCCAGCCCGGGAGCATCTGCGCGGCATCCGGCGCGAGATCCGGGATACCGACCTGCTCGTCGCAGATCTGCCGGTTGAGTTCGCCGTACGCGCGGAAGTCGGCGGCGTCGTCAGCGTCGAGCGCGGCGGGGACGGTCAGCGGTGAGATGGTCAGTTCCGCGATGGTCATGTCGGTTCCTTCGGGGTGGCGGGCGGCTGCGGGGGAGACGGCGAAGGGCCGTCCACGGTCTCCTCCGCCCACGGACGGGGCGGAGGAGACCGATGGTGCGGTGTCGACGGCGTGCGAAGCGGTCATGCGGATCAGCGCATTCCCCGCTGCATGTCGAACATGAGCATGGCGTTCGACTCCGCTGCGGAGCGGTGACGCTGCTCTCCGACGAGGAACAGGTCGGCCGGGTCGAGGGTCAGCCCTCGGCGCGGCCGCCGCGGCCGCTGAGCCCGCTGGAGCAGCCAGAGGCCGATCCGGAGGGAGAGGCGGTCGGTCAGACGGAGCTGTCGCCGTTCGTCGTCGCGGGGGAGGGGGAGGACCTCACGGTCCTCGATATCGGGCGGGTGGGTGGTGCTGCGGTACAGCGTGGTGTTCACGATGATTCCTTCGAGGTTGCGTGATGGGAGGGGGTGCGGAAGCACCGGCGCAGGCCGAGGATCCGGCCGGAGACGGTGCGGACGGTGGCGACCGCTCGGGGATGCGCTGACGCGAGAATGCGAGAGCGCGTGCCGAGGGTGGCGGGGAATCCATGACTCCGCGGTGCGGGTCAGAGGGTGGTGGCGCGGGGGAACCGGCAGGACGGATGGCCTCGGAGAGGCGTCACATCCCGGGCGACGGTTCTAGCAGATCGTGCCGAGGCGGTCGCCGGCGGTTACCGAGTACGCACGGTTCGGCGCGGTGTGCGCGGGCGCGGTGCGGCCGTTGGCCTTCGCGGTGTGCTGAGTGATCATCATCGGTAACCTCCTTTCGTGTGGCGATCCGGAGGCCAACCGTAGCGAAACTCTCAGCCGATCGTCAAGCATTTCGTGCTAGCGCCGGCGTGTCGCCGCCGGAGGAGCTCGCTCCGAGACCCGCGCGGGATCCGTGGGAATCCGCGCGATTCCGGTAGCGTAGCGACGTGATTCTCCCCCGACGAGCGGTGCCCGCATGCATCTGAAGAGCCTGACGCTCAAGGGGTTCAAGTCGTTCGCCCAGCCGACGAGCTTCGTCTTCGAGCCCGGCGTGACCTGCATCGTGGGTCCGAACGGCTCCGGCAAGTCCAACGTGGTCGACGCCCTCGCCTGGGTCATGGGGGAGCAGGGCGCGAAGACCCTCCGCGGCGGCAAGATGGAGGACGTCATCTTCGCCGGCACCTCCACGCGAGGGCCCCTCGGGCGAGCGGAGGTGCAGCTCACGATCGACAACGCCGATGGAGCACTGCCGATCGAGTACGCCGAGGTCACGATCAGCCGCACGCTGTTCCGCAACGGATCGAGCGAGTACGCGATCAACGGCGAGGGCTGCCGACTGCTCGACGTGCAGGAGCTCCTGAGCGACTCGGGTCTCGGCCGCGAGATGCATGTGATCGTGGGTCAGGGGCGCCTCGACACCGTGCTGCAGGCGTCGCCGGAGGATCGCCGTGGCTTCATCGAGGAGGCGGCGGGGATCCTCAAGCACCGACGCCGCAAGGAGAAGACTCTCCGCAAGCTCGACGCCATGGAGGCCAACCTGACGCGTCTGAGCGACCTGGCCGGTGAGATCAGGCGGCAGCTGAAGCCGCTGGGCCGTCAGGCCGAGATCGCCAGGGAGGCCCAGACGATCGCGGCCGTGGTGCGCGATGCGAAGGCCCGGCTGTTCGCGGACGACGTGGTCGCCCTGCGCACGGCCCTGGCCGACCACACCCGCACGGAGCAGGAGCGTCACACGGAGCGCCTCGTGCTGTCGGATCAGGCCGAGGCGGTGCGTGCGAGCATCGCGCGGCTCGAGAAGGACCAGAACTCCGTCGCCGTCGATGCGGCGCGCGGCGTGGCCTTCGGGCTCGAGCAGGTCCAGGAGCGCATGCGGGGGCTGTACACCCTCGCCAATCAGCGTCTCGCTCTGCTCGGCTCGGAGGAGGACGATGCCGCCGTGACCGCGGTCACGGTGACGCAGGCGACGATCGACGAGGCGAAGGACGACATCGAGACGATCTCCTCGGGGCTGGGCGATGCGCAGGATGCCGCGGTAGCGGCGAGCCGCGAGGTCATGCACGCCAGGGCGGAGCTCGACACGCTCGACGTCGACATCGCGGAGCAGAGCGCGCTCGTGTCGGAGTACGACATGCGCCTGACGGCCCTGCGCGGTACGGCTGATGCGGCGGCGTCGGCCCTTGCCGCGGTGCGTGGTGCCGTGCTGCGCCAGGAGAATGCGCTCGAAGCGGCGAACGAACGGCGGCGGGAGGCGGCGGAGGCACTGGAGGCGATCGAGGACGCCGAGGCACCGCAGGGCACAGCCGTCGAGCACGCTGCCGCCTATGAGAGCGCGCAGCGGGCGGCGACGGCGGCGGAGGCCGAGCGCGAGACGCTGCGCGAACGGCTCCACGCCGCGGAGCGCGAGGTCGACTCGCTCACGGCGAAGGCGGCGGCGCTGAGCAGCGCGCTGTCGCTGTCCGGTGGTGCCGCCGAGATCGTGAAGGCCGGTGGCGCGGGAGTCCGCGGACTGGTCGGCGACGCGGTGCAGGTCAGGCCGGGGTTCGAGGCGGCGATCGCCGCAGTCCTCGGTCCGCTCGCGGAGGGCGTGCTGATCGACAGCGCGGACGCCGCGTTCACGCTGGCGGCCCTGGCTGCGGCGGAGCGCCGTGGGGTCGTGGATTTCGTGGTGGCGGATGCGCTGCGCCCCGAGTCGACCGCGCCTCCCGTCGACGGTGTCACGTCCGCGATCGACGTGGTGACCGCACCCGACGGCGTCCTGGGCATCCTGTCGCATGTGCTGATCGCCGAAGACCTCGATGCGGCGCGCTCGGCGCGAGCCGCTCTGGATGCGCTGTCCGACACGCGGACGACGATCGTGACGACCAGCGGCGAGGTGATCACCGCGCAGACGCTGCGCACGGGCTCCGGTGGTGAGCGGTCGCGTCTCGAGCTCGCGGCCGAGCGCGACGCGGCGACGGAGCGGCTCGCCGAGATCCAGATCGTCGTCGACTCGCTCCGGGAGGCGCGGATCGAGGCGGACGAGCAGGTGGAGGCCACACGGCGTCAGGCCAAGGACGCGTTGCGGGCGCTGCGCGAGCACGATGCCGCCCTGGCCACGCACGCCGAGCAGGTCAACCGCGTCACGGTGCGGCACGAGTCCGCCGTGGCCGAGTGCGAGCGCCTGGAGTCGGGGCTCGCGCAGGCCCAGGCTGCAGTCGCGGATGCCGAGGCGAAGGCGGAGTCGGCCCGTGCGGAGCTCGACGAGGCCGTGGCCGCGCCGCGTCCCGTGCTGGACGCGTCTGCCCGCGACGGTCTGCTCGAGGCTCTCGAGCTCGCCCGCGAGGGAGAGGTGCGCGCGCGGCTCGAGGTCGAGACGCTGCGCGAGAGGGTGCGGGCGGCGCAGGCGAGGGTCGCGACGCTCGAACGGCAGCGCGAGCAGGAGCGGGACGCCGCCGCCGAGGCCGCCCGCCGTGCAGTGATCCGTCGGGCACAGCGGGAGGCCGCCTCCGGGGTGGCAGAGGAGCTTCCGCGCATCCTCGACTCGCTGGACCGCTCGGTGACCGAGGCCCGTGTGGCTCTCGCCGAGGCGGAGGCCGCCAGAGCAGCGCAGAACGAGGAGCTGGTGGCGCTCCGGAAGCAGGAGACGTCGCTGCGCGAGCGGCTCGCCGGCCTCACCGAGAGCGTGCACGGCCTGGAGCTGCAGATCCACGAGAAGAAGCTCCACCTGCACAGCCTACTGGAGCGTGTGTCCTCCGAGCTGTCGCTCGACGAAGATATTCTCGTTGCGGAATATGGGCCTGATCAGCTCGTTCCTCGCGATCCCGGAGTGGAGCCCCCTGCGGACGAACTGCTCGACGACACGGCGATCCCGTTCGATCGTCGTATCCAGCAGCGCCGGCTGGCCGAGGCCGAGCGGAAGCTCGCCCAGCTGGGCCGCGTCAATCCGCTCGCTCTGGAGGAGTTCGCCGCGCTCGAGCAGCGCCACGCCTTCCTGACGGAGCAGCTCGCCGACCTGACCCAGACCCGTCAGGATCTGCTGACCATCATCGCGGACCTCGACGAGCGGATGCAGACCATCTTCGCCAGTGCGTTCGAGGACACCAAGGAGGCGTTCGGCCAGGTCTTCCCGCTCCTGTTCCCCGGTGGGACGGGGAGCATCTCCCTGACCGACCCGGACAACATGCTCACGACCGGCATCGAGGTCTCGGTGCGGCCCGTCGGGAAGAAGATCGAGCGCCTGTCGCTGCTCTCCGGAGGGGAGCGATCGCTGGCCGCTGTCGCGCTGCTGGTGGCGATCTTCAAGGCGCGTCCCAGCCCGTTCTACATCCTCGACGAGGTGGAGGCGGCCCTCGACGATGCGAACCTCGGCCGGCTGCTCACCGTGTTCGAGCAGCTGCGGGAGACATCTCAGCTCCTGGTGATCACGCACCAGAAGCGCACGATGGAGATCGCCGACGCGCTGTACGGCGTCTCGATGCGCCAGGACGGCGTGTCCGCTGTCGTCGGTCAGCGCGTCGGTGACCGCGCGGCCGCCGCGGCGAGCTGACCGGCGTAGCGAACCGCTACCCGTAGGCTGGGGGGATGGCAGAGAAGTCCTGGTCTCTCGGTCGCGCCCTGCGCGGCATGTTCGTCAAGCCCACGATCGATGAGACGACGTGGGAAGACCTGGAGACCGCCCTGATCACGGCCGACTTCGGGCCGGACATCAGCGAGCGCATCGTCGACGAGCTCCGCGACAAGGTCGCGAAGTACCGCACGACCGACCCCCGCGACCTCCAGCGCATGCTGCGCGAGACGCTCGAGGAGCACTTCGCGAAGTTCGACACGACGCTCAAGCTCACCGAGCGCCCGGCCGTCGTGCTCGTCGTCGGCGTCAACGGGGTCGGGAAGACCACCACGATCGGCAAGTTCACCAAGTTCCTGCGCGGCTATCAGCGCAGCGTCGTGGTGGGGGCCGCCGACACGTTCCGTGCCGCCGCCGTGGACCAGCTCGCCACGTGGGCGCAGCGCGGAGGGGCGGCGATCGTCCGCCCGCAGCACGAGGGGCAGGACCCGGCGTCTGTGGCGTTCCAGACGGTGGAGTACGCCAAGCGCGAGGGCATGGAGATCGCGATCATCGACACGGCCGGTCGTCTGCACACCAAGGGCGGGCTGATGGACGAGCTCGGCAAGATCCGCCGGGTCGTGGAGAAGCAGGCCCCGATCAGCGAGGTTCTGCTGGTTCTCGACGCGACGACGGGGCAGAACGGGGTCATGCAGGCGGAGACGTTCCTGCAGCACGCCGGTGTCACCGGGCTCGTGCTGACCAAGCTCGACGGGTCGGCCAAGGGCGGCTTCGTTCTCGCGGTTCAGGAGCGCACCGGGATCCCGGTGAAGCTGCTCGGACAGGGCGAGGGCATCGACGATCTGACCGGTTTCACCCCGCACGTGTTCGTGCAGGCGCTGGTCGGCTGACACAGGGCTACCGCCCTGAGCACGAGGCTGGTTTCATAGCGTTATGGCGATCGAACACGACTACTTCGGACTGCTGTCGTCGGGCCCCGACGGCTCGATCTTCTGGTCGGAGACCGTCGAGCTCGGTGACCAGAGCGTGACGGTCGACCTCACCGCTCCGGACCAGGACGACGTGTCCGCTGATGCCCTCGACATCGCCGCCGCGCTGATCGCGGGACTGGAGAACGTCGACGCCACGGCCCGCCGCGGCATGTTGTCCGAGGTGGATGACCGGACGAGCGAGGTGACCGAGTACATCCTTCAGCAGCAGGAGGCCTTCGGCGACGACCTGCCGGACGTGCTGGTGGACGTGTCCGGCGATGCTGCGGTGGACATCATCCGCTCGCTACGCCTGATGAGCATGACGATCCTGGCGGACGAGCATGGCGGGTCCGAGCCCTTCGCGGTGCTCGAGTACGCGCTCGACGACAGTGCGACCGACGACGTGCTGCTCGTGAACCTCGGCTCGGACGGAAGCGTGCAGTCCGTGATGAGCGCTGACTGACCCGGCGCTCACCCCGCAGATCACACGGCCTGGGCGAACCCGAGGTCGGCGCCCTCGGCGATGTGCGCGAGGTGCGGCGGGATCTCCCGCCCCTTCGAGACCATGGACTGCGCCCAGAGGCGTCCGGCACGGTACGAGGAGCGCACCAGCGGTCCGGCGAGCACCCCGAGGAAGCCGATCCGCTCCGCCTCCTCCTTGAACTCGACGAACTCGGCCGGCTTCACCCAGCGGGCGACGGGGAGGTGCCGCGGCGACGGCCGCAGGTACTGCGTGATGGTGATGATGTCGCAGCCGGCGTCGTGAAGATCCTGCAGGGCCTGCACGACCTCCTCCGGCTCCTCGCCCATGCCCAGGATCAGGTTCGACTTGGTGATGAGGCCCGCGTCGCGCGCCTGGGTCAGCACTCCCAGCGAGCGCTCGTAGCGGAAGGCCGGCCGGATGCGCTTGAAGATGCGCGGGACGGTCTCGACGTTGTGGGCGAACACCTCGGGCCGGGACTCGAACACGACGCCGAGCTGATCCGGGTCGCCGTTGAAGTCGGTGGCGAGCAGTTCGACGCCGGTGTTCGGGTTGAGGCGATGGATCTGGCGGACGGTCTCTGCGTTGAGCCAGGCGCCGCCGTCGGGAAGGTCGTCGCGGGCGACGCACGTGACGGTGGCGTAGCGGAGGTTCATGCGCACGACGCTCTCGGCGACGCGGCGTGGCTCGTCGGTGTCGTAGTCCGCGGGCTTGCCGGTGTCGATCTGACAGAAGTCGCAGCGCCGAGTGCACTGGGATCCGCCGATCAGGAAGGTCGCCTCGCGGTCCTCCCAGCACTCGAAGATGTTGGGACAGCCCGCTTCCTGGCACACGGTGTGGAGGTCTTCGCTCTTCACGAGCGAGTGGAGGGCGGTGTACTCCGGCCCCATCTTGGCCTTGGTGCGGATCCACTCGGGCTTGCGCTCGATGGGGGTCTCGGCGTTGCGGATCTCGAGTCGGAGGAGCTTCCGGCCCTCGGGGGCGGCGGTCATGCGGGGACTCCCGTCCGTGCGATGTCGGTGTATTCGGCGAGGAAGGCGGCGCGGACGGCGTCCACGAGGTCGCGGGGTTCGACGACGGCTCCGGAGACCTCGCTGACCGTGGTCACACCGGCGTCGGTGATGCCGCACGGGATGATGTCGCGGAACGGTGCGAGCGAGTTGGCGCAGTTGATGGCGAAGCCGTGCATGGTCACGCCCTGCTGCACGCGCACCCCGATGGCGGCGACCTTGTCCTCGGAGAGGGGGCGGCGAACCCACACCCCGCTGCGACCGGGCACCTGGTAGCCGTCGACGCCGAACGGTCGCAGGACGTCGATCAGCAGATGCTCGAGCCGGCGCACGTGCGCGACGACATCCATGGGCTCAGGGAGGCGGACGATCGGGTAGCCGACCAGCTGCCCCGGGCCGTGCCAGGTGATCTTGCCGCCGCGGTCGACGTCGACCACGGGGGTGCCGTCCTGCGGTCGCTCGTGCGGCTCGGTGCGCTTGCCCGCCGTGTAGACGGCCTCGTGTTCGAGCAGGATCAGCGTGTCCGGACGCGCGCCGGAGAGCACATCGGCGTGCACGCGGCGCTGCAGGTCCCAGCCGTCGAGGTACGGCACGGGGGTCGGGGAGAACCCGGGGGTGAGGATGTCGAGCATGAAGTCTCGCCTCCGAAATAGTTGGATTGCGTCTAAGAATACGCCCTGTTGTGACGCCCGAGCGCGACTCGCCGCGCGCGGTAGCGTGAGGGTATGAACTCCACCGGCCGCGCTGGCCGCCCCAAGGCGTCGTCGCGCGAGACGCTCGCGGAGGCGGCGTGCGAGCTGTTCCTGGAGCGCGGGTACGACGCCACGTCGGTCGCCAACATCACGCAGCGCGCCGGGGTGAGCCGCTCCAGCTTCTTCAACTACTTCACCTCCAAGAGCGACGTGCTGTGGTCCGCCGTGGACGAGCGCATCGAGGAGGCCGTCGAACGCCTGCAGGGCCTCGGGCGCGAGGCGGACGGCGACGCGGTGCGCGGGATCCTGCGGGGCATCGTGCGGGACTTCGCGCCGGACCCGCTCGCGCTCGCTCTGCGCAACGCCGGCGCGATGGGACTGCAGGAGGAACTCGTCCGCGACACCGGTGTGCGCCTGGCGCGGCTGTCGGAGGCGATCGCCACCGCGGCCCGCGGCTCCGGTGTCGACGCGATCAGGGCGGACATCCTCGGCGCAGCCCTCGCGGCCGCCGTGTTCTCCGCGTTGCGCGTGTGGGCCGAGCAGGGCGCGGGGCTCGGAACCCCGCAGGCCGTGCTCGACGACGCCCTCGGCGCGATCCACGACCTCCCGTGGTCCGGCTGAGCGAGTCGTCGGCGCTCGCGTAGAATCGGGAGCACCATGGCTACCTTTGGAACGCTCTCCGACCGTCTCACCGAGACCTTCCGCAACCTCCGCACGAAGGGGAAGCTCACCGCCGCCGACGTCGACGGCACCGTGCGCGAGATCCGTCGCGCGCTGCTCGACGCGGACGTCGCTCTTGCGGTCGTCAAGGACTTCACGGCGAAGGTGCGCGAGCGCGCGCTCGGCGACGAGGTCAACAAGGCGCTGAACCCCGCCCAGCAGGTCGTGCAGATCGTGAACGAGGAGCTCGTGCAGATCCTCGGCGGGGAACAGCGTCGTCTGCAGTTCGCCAAGACGGCGCCGACCGTCATCATGCTCGCCGGGCTCCAGGGCTCCGGAAAGACGACGTTCGCCGGCAAGCTCGCGAAGCAGCTGGAGGGGGAGGGGCACACCCCGCTCCTGGTCGCCGCCGACCTGCAGCGTCCGAATGCCGTCAACCAGCTGCAGGTCGTCGCGGAGCAGGCCGGTGCGACCGTGTACGCACCCGAGCCGGGCAACGGCGTCGGCGATCCGGTCAAGGTGTCGCGCGACGGCGTGGAGCACGCCCGTCGCCAGCAGCATGACGTGGTGATCATCGACACCGCCGGACGCCTCGGTGTCGACGCCGAGCTGATGAAGCAGGCCGCCGACATCCGCAAGGCGGTCGACCCGGACGAGGTGCTGTTCGTCATCGACGCGATGATCGGTCAGGATGCGGTCAACACGGCGAAGGCCTTCCAGGAGGGCGTCGACTTCACCGGCGTCGTCCTGTCGAAGCTCGACGGTGACGCCCGCGGTGGTGCGGCGCTCTCGGTCGCCTCCGTCACCGGCCGGCCGATCATCTTCGCCTCGACCGGTGAGCGCCTCGAAGACCTCGAGCCGTTCCACCCCGACCGCATGGCGAGCCGCATCCTCGACCTCGGCGACATCCTGACCCTGATCGAGCAGGCGCAGCAGGCGTTCGACGAGGAAGAGGCGCTGAAGGTCGCCGAGAAGCTCGCCAACGAGGCCTTCACGCTGGAGGACTTCCTCGAGCAGCTGCAGCAGATGAAGAAGATGGGCTCGATGAAGAAGATGCTCGGCATGCTGCCGGGCATGGGCCAGATGAAGCAGCAGCTGGAGGACTTCGACGAGCGGGAGATCGATCGCACCGAGGCGATCATCCGCTCGATGACGCCGGGGGAGCGGCGTAACCCCAAGATCTTGAACGGGTCGCGTCGTCTGCGCATCGCCCGGGGCTCCGGCATGACCGTGACCGACGTGAACCAGCTGGTGCAGCGTTTCGACCAGGCGGCGAAGATGATGAAGACGGTCGCGCGCGGTGGCACGCCGAACATCCCCGGCATGGGTCCCGTGCCCGGCATGGGCAAGCCGGGAGCGTCGTCCAAGCGCGGCAAGAAGGGCAAGGGGTCTCAGGGACGCTCGCGCTCGGGTAACCCCGCCAAGCGGGCGGCCGAGAACGCTGGCCTGGCAGCATCCGCCTCCGCGAACGGCTCGGGCTTCGGTCTCGGCGGAGCTCCTGCGCCCACCGAGGCGGATCTCGCCGAGATCCAGAAGCTCTTCGGCAAGAGCTGATCCTCAGGCGCGTGCCGCCGGCACCGGTGGCTCCTCGCCGATCGTCGGCGTCGTCGGTGTTCGCCGTGGCCGCGCCGTCAGCTGTCCCACCACGAGCGCACCCAGAGCGAGGGCCAGTCCGACGCCCTGAACCGCGGTGAAGCTCTCCCCGAGGACGATGACGCCCAGCAGTGCGGCCACGAGCGGCGAGAGCAGGGCGAGCAGGCCGGGCGCGATCACCGGCAATTGCTGGATGCCCCGGAACCAGAGGGTGTAGGCGACGATACCCCCGACCGTACCCAGCCAGAGGTAGCCCAGCGCTGCGGCCCCGTCGATGGACGACGGCACGCCCTCCACGGCGAGGGTCACGGGAAGCAGGAGCAGACCACCCGCGGTGAGCTGCCATCCGGCGTAGACCACGGGGCCGATGCCCCGCGGACGGCCCCAGCGCTTGGTGAGGATCATGCCGAGGCCCGTCGCGGTGACGCCGCCGAGGGCCGCGAGCACGCCCCAGAGGTCGAGCTGCGCCGCCGGACCGAGGACGACCAGTGCGACACCGCCCGCTCCGGTCACGGCGGCCGCGGCGGACACCGCCCTGATCCGCTCCTGGAGCACCAGGGTACCCAGCACCAGCACGATGAGCGGCTGCGCCCCTGCGACTGCGGCGGCGACCCCGCCGGGCAGCCGCTCGGCGGCGAGGAACAGCAACGGGAAGAACGCGCCGATGTTGAGCGCGCCCAGCACGAGCATCTTCGGCCACCACGTGCCGCGCGGCAGGCGACGAGCGAGAAGCACGGCCACGAGACCCGCCGGGAGCGAGCGGAGCAGCCCCGCGAACAGCGGGTGGCCAGGAGGGAGGAGCTCGGTCGTGACGAGGTAGGTCGTGCCCCACGACAGCGGGGCCAGAGCGGTCAGCAGCACGATGCGCCATCTGTTCATGGCTCCAGCGTGGGGGCGTCCCACGCATGAGTCCAACGCGGGCTTGTCATCGTATCCATGAGGCGCGATCATGATCGGATGGATCTGCAGCAACTGCGGTACGTGGTCGCGGTCGCGGCGACCGGGAGCTTCACCCGCGCGGCGGAGCAGTGCTTCGTGACGCAGTCGGCGCTGAGCCACCAGATGGCGGCGCTCGAGCGCGAGCTCGGCCATCGGCTGTTCGCGCGATCGAGCCGCAGTGTGCGCCTCACGGAGGCGGGCGAGGCGTTCCTCGAGCATGCACGGGTCGCCGTCCGCGCCGCCGAGCAGGCGAAGGACGCCGTCGCTGCGGTTGCCGGCGAGGTGACCGGAACGCTCCGCCTCGGCGCGATCCCCACCGTGACAGCAGTCTCGGTCCCGGAGGTTCTGCGCGCGTTCCGGGAGGCGCATCCCGCGGCACGGGTGGAGCTGCGCGGCGGCAACAGCGACGAGCTCATCGCCGCGCTCCGCCGCGACGACCTCGACATCGCGCTGCTGGGCTTGCGCGGCGACCTGGAACCCACGGGGGTCGCGTCTCGCGCGGTACAGCATCAGCGACTGGTCGCGGTGCTGCCGCATGACCACGGGCTCGCGACGCGGCGGCGACTCCGGCTCGCCGATCTCGCCGGGTGCGCCTTCGCGGACTTCCCCGCCGGGACATCGGGTCGGGCGCAGAGTGACGCCGCCTTCACCGCCGCAGGACTCGAGCGGGACGTGGCCTTCGAGGTCGACACCGCCCCGCTGCTCCTCGGACTCGTGAGGGCGGGGCTCGCCGTGACCCTTCTGGCCCCGGGGGTGGTCGACGGCGCAGAAGGTGTGGTCGCGGTGGCGGTGAGCGACGGGCCCGAGCGGACCGAATACGTCGCGTGGGATGCCGTGGCTCCGAGGGGCGTGGCGCGGGCGCTGCTGGCCGTCCTGGACGGGATGCGGAACCAGGAATCGGAGCGCGGGTGAAACGAGAAGCGGGCCCGGGGGAGACCCCGGACCCGCTTCATCCTTCCTCGGACTACTTCACGTCCTCGTCGACCCAGTCCATCGACTTGGTGACGGCCTTGCGCCACAGCCGCAGCTGACGCTCGCGCTCGGCGTCGCCCATCGTCGGCTCCCAGCGCTTGTCCTCCTGCCAGTTGGCGGAGAGGTCGTCCAGCCCGTTCCAGAAGCCGACGGCGAGACCGGCGGCGTAGGCGGCACCGAGCGCGGTGGTCTCGGCGACGACCGGGCGCACGACCGGGACCCCGAGCACGTCGGCCTGGAACTGCATGAGCGCGTCGTTGGCCACCATGCCGCCGTCGACCTTGAGCTCGCTCAGGTCCACGCCCGCATCCGCGTTGACGGCATCGAGCACGTCGCGGGTCTGGAACGCGACGGCTTCGAGCGCTGCCCGCGCGATGTGGTTCTTGTTCGCGTAGCGGGTGAGACCCACGATCGCGCCGCGGGCGTCCGGACGCCAGTACGGCGCGAACAGACCGGAGAACGCGGGGACGATGTACACGCCGCCGTTGTCCTCGACCTGCTCCGCCAGCTTCTCGACCTCGGGCGCCGAGGAGATGATCCCCAGCTGGTCGCGGAGCCACTGGATCAGCGAGCCCGTCACGGCGATCGACCCTTCGAGCGCGTAGTGCGTCGGCTGGTCCCCGAGCTTGTAGCCGACGGTCGTGAGCAGCCCGTTCTTCGAGTGGACGACTTCCTCGCCCGTGTTGAAGATCAGGAAGCAGCCCGTCCCGTAGGTGTTCTTGCTCTCGCCCTTCTGGAACGCCGCCTGACCGAACGTCGCCGCCTGCTGGTCGCCGAGGATTCCGGCGATCGGCGTCTCGCGCAGCAGCGACGAGCTCTCGGCGGTGCCGTAGACCTCGGAGGAGGAGCGGATCTCCGGCATCATCGACCGCGGCACGCCGAACACCTCGAGGATGTCGTCGCGCCACTCGAGCGTCTCCAGGTCCATGAACAGCGTGCGCGAGGCGTTGGTGACGTCGGTGGCGTGCACGCCGCCGTCCACACCGCCGGTCAGGTTCCAGAGCACCCAGCAGTCGGTCGTGCCGAACAGCAGGTCGCCCGCCTCGGCCTTCTCGCGCGCACCCTCGACGTTCTCCAGGATCCACGCGATCTTGGTGCCGGAGAAGTAGGTCGCCAGCGGCAGGCCGACGACCGGCTTGAAGCGCTCGACGCCACCGTCGGCTGCGAGACGGTCGACGATCTCCTGCGTACGGGTGTCCTGCCACACGATCGCGTTGTACACCGGCTTGCCCGTGGTCTTGTCCCAGACCACCGCCGTCTCGCGCTGGTTGGTGATGCCGACCGCGGCGATGTCGTGCCGGGTCAGGTCGGCACG
Organism: Microbacterium sp. K41; assembly: GCF_004794395.1. NCBI lineage: Bacteria > Bacillati > Actinomycetota > Actinomycetes > Micrococcales > Microbacteriaceae > Microbacterium > Microbacterium sp. K41. The sequence goes on from NZ_SSDO01000510.1 coordinate 42,738, forward strand.
GCCGAGCGCCAGTCCGATGACCTCCTGCACGTTGCGCCAGATCTCCGCCGCGTCGTGCTCGACCCAGCCGGCCTTCGGGAGGATCTGCTCGTGCTCCTTCTGGCCGGTGGCGACGATGCTGCCCTTCTTGTCGAAGATGATGGCGCGGCTCGACGTCGTGCCCTGGTCGATCGCGATGATGTAGTCAGCCATGTGTTCTCCTTTGAATTCGCTTGCGGGTAGGGATCAGCCGGCGAGGCCGAGCAGAACAGGTGCCGCGAGGGCGGCGATGACACCACCGATGAGCGGGCCGACGACCGGGACCCACGAGTAGGACCAGTCGCTCGCGCCCTTGCCCTTGATCGGGAGGATGGCGTGAGCGATGCGCGGGCCGAGGTCACGGGCGGGGTTGATGGCGTAGCCGGTCGGGCCACCGAGGGAGGCGCCGATCGCGACCACGAGCAGGGCGACCGGAAGCGCCGTGAGCGGGCCGAGGCCACCGGGGGTGCCGATCTCGATGTCGCCGTAGTCGGCGAACGCGAAGATCACGAACACCAGCACGAACGTACCGATGATCTCGGTGACGAGGTTCCAGCCGTAGGAGCGGATGGCCGGGCCGGTCGAGAACACGCCGAGCTTGTTGGCCGCTTCGGGCTCCTCGTCGAAGTGCTGCTTGTAGGCGAGCCACACGACGATCGCACCGAGGATCGCACCGAGCAGTTCCGCCCCGGTCGCGGTCAGGAACATCGCGAAGTCGATCTTGCCGGCGACGAGCAGGCCGATGCCGACGGCGGGGTTCAGGATGGCGCCCGAGTAGGCCGAGACGAGGACACCGGCGAACACCGCGAGACCCCACCCCCAGTTGACCATCAGGAAGCCGCCACCGAAGCCCTTGTTCTTCGCCAGGGCGACGTTCGCGACGACACCGCAGCCGAGCAGCACCAGCATCGCCGTGCCGACGAGCTCGGACAGGAAGTAAAGACCGAGATTGACGTCAGTCATGTCTTCATTGACCTTTCTTACGGGTCGGGGCCCCTCTGCCCCGACCCCCTATGGGGGTAGCACCGCAAGGAGGGCGGTGGTCGGACTTCCGTCAGCCGCGGGCGCGGGACGGAAGGTGGAGTCCGTGTCGTTCGTTGAGGAGGAGGCGGGTCTGCTCGACTTCGGCATCGTGCCGCTCGCGGTCCCAGCCGAGGAGGGGAGCGAGCGCCTCAGCGATCTCGTCGAGCACCTCGGCGTTGGCGCCGCCCGTGAAGGCGATGCTGGTGCGGCGCAGGATCAGGTCCTCCAGCCGTGCGACCATCTCGTTCTGCACCATCCATTCGAGCTCCCGTGTGGAGAGGTCGCCGCCGGCGAGGGGCGCGTCCGGCCCCTGCTCGACGTGCGCCCAGACCTCGGCCGCCCGCGTGCCGTAACGGGCCAGCAGCTGCTCGGCACGTGCTCCGGCGCCCGGCAGGTTCTCCTGGATCCAGATGCGCTTGGCCTTCTCGGTGCGCGGGAACTCGCGTCCGCCGCCGATGGCACGACCCGCGGTCGACACCGTGCGCGTGCGACCCAGGAGGTCGAGCACCTGGTTGGACAGCGATTCGCCGAGCGCGCGGAACGTGGTCCACTTGCCACCGACCAGGCTCACCAGCGGGACGGCGCCCTGGCGGTCGACCTCGACCCGGTAGTCGCGCGAGACGAACCCGGGGGCCGTGTCCTCGTGGCGGGGGAGCGGGCGGATGCCGGAGAAGTTGTAGACGATCTGCTCGCGGGTCACCGAGATCGTCGGGAACACGTGGTGGATGAGGTCGAAGAAGTAGTCGATCTCCTCTTCGGTGCACACCGGGACCTCGCGCGGGTCGGCGTCGATGTCCGTGGTGCCGACGAGCACTCGGCCCTTCAGCGGATAGATCAGCACGATGCGGCCGTCGGAGTGCTCGAAGAAGATCTCGCGGCCGCGGGTGGCGTCCAGCAGCTCCGGGTGGTCCAGCACGATGTGCGAGCCCTTGGTGCCGCCCATGAAGCGGCTCTGGAGACCGAGCTCCTCGTTGGTGAGGTCGGTCCAGGGGCCGGACGCGTTGACGATCACGTCGGCGGACACGGCGAACTCGGTGCCGCTCTCGCGGTCGCGCAGCAGCACGCTGTCGCCGTCGCGACCGACCGCCTCGACGTAGTTGAGAGCCACGGCGCCGGGGTGCGCGGCGCGCCCGTCCTGCAGCACGTCGAGGGCGAGCCGCTCCGGGTCGTGCATCGAGGCGTCGTAGTACGTCGCGGTGTACTTGATGTCCGGGTCTAGCGACGGCAGTTCAGCGAGCGACTTCTTACGTCCGAGGAAGCGGTGGCGCGGCACGGTGCCGCCGTCGCGCGAGAAGGTGTCGTAGATCGTGAGGCCGACCTTGATCAGGAACGCTCCGCGCTCCTTCGGCTTGCCGCTCTTGTGGGTGAGGAAGCGGAGCGGCGCGGAGAGGATGCCCGAGAACGTCGAGTAGATCGGGATCGTGGTCTGCAGCGGCTTGACGTAGTGCGGCGCGATCTTGAGCAGACCGTTGCGCTCCTCCACCGATTCGCGGACGAGGCGGAACTCGCCGTTCTCCAGGTACCGGATGCCCCCGTGGATCATGTGGCTGGAGGCGGCGGAGGCCCCGGACGCGAAGTCGCCGCGCTCGACCAGGAGGACATCGACCCCCTGCAACGCCAGGTCGCGGAACGTGGAGATGCCGTTGATGCCACCGCCGATGACGAGGACGGTGGTGCGTCCGGACTCGCGGACAGCGCGGACGTCCGCGCGCTCGGGGGACGCGTGTGTGGAATCGATCATCGTCGACCCTCTCTTCCTTGCTTGCCACCAGCATCGACCCGTCTGACGTGGGCGCGCAAGTCCGCTGCACATATGTGCAAGGATCGAAGGACAGGAGGAAGTCATGGCAGGTTCCGGCGCGCAATCCCGCGACAGCAAGCTGATCGCGGCGCTCACCGCCGCTCAGCTCTACTACATGCAGGACAAGACCATGGAGGTCATCGCCACGGAGCTCGGCACGTCGCGGTCGTCGGTCTCACGGCTGCTGAGCTTCGCGCGAGAGAGCGGACTCGTCGACATCCGCATCAACTCACCGCTCGAACGGCTCGGCATGCTCGAACAGCGCATCCGCGATCGCCACCGCGTCGTCGCACACGTGGTGCCGATGGCCGAGATCGTGAGCGAGGTGGAGCGGCTGGAGCGCGTCGCCCTGACGGCGGGACGACTCCTGTCTCAGTTCGTCGACTCCAACATGATCGTGGGCGTGGCGTGGGGATCGACCATCAGTGCCGTCAGCCGTGGTCTCACGCAGAAGGAGACGCACAACACCACGTTCGTGCAGCTCAACGGCGCCGGCAACACGCAGACCAGCGGTGTGGAGTACTCCAGCGACATCCTGCAGCGCTTCGGCAGTGCGTTCGGCGCGCAGGTGCAGCAGTTCCCGGTCCCGGCGTTCTTCGACGACCCCGCGACGCGAGAGGCGATGTGGCGGGAGCGCAGCACACGGCGGGTGCTCGACCTCCAGGCGAAGATGGACATCGCGGTGTTCAGCCTCGGCTCGCCCGCGGCAGAGGTCCCCAGTCGCGTCTACGTCGGCGGGTATCTGGGGCGTGAGGACTACCGGAGCCTCCGCGAGGATCACGCGATCGGCGACGTCGCGACCGTGTTCTTCCGCGCGGACGGCTCGTGGCGCGACATCCGCGTCAACGCCAGGGCGACCGGGCCGGGCCTCGACCGTCTGCGGCGCGTGCCCCGGCGGGTGTGCGTCGTGTCCGGGGTGCCGAAGCTCGCGAGCCTGCGGGCGGCGATCGCCGCGGAGCTCATCACCGACGTCGTGCTCGACGAGGGCCTCGCGCGCCGGCTCATCGAGGACTGAACCGCCGACGGGGCGTCACTCGCCGTCGATCGACGACTCCGGCCCCGAGCGGAACTCGCGGATCAGGTGCTGCACGACCGCGGCGAGGTCGCCGTCCGTCGCGTCGGCGACGCCCAACTGACGCGCATAGCTCGCGCCTCCCTCGAGGATGCCGCCGATGCTCGCGAACTCCCGCCCGCAGCCGAGCTCGACCGCGACCGGGGCGAGCTCTTCGATCTTCTCCGCCAGATGATCTCCTACGAGGCGCTGAGTTCCGATCGCGTCGACGATCACGCGCGCGTCGAGGCCGTAGCGGGCGGCGCGCCACTTGTTCTCCCGGTGGTACCAGGCGGGAAGCTCCGGAAGCGCGGCGCCCTCGTCCAGCAGCCGCGAGAAGTGCTCGACCAGCACCTGCACGAGCGCCGCGACGGCGGCCATCTCGGACAGCGTGGACAGCCCGTCGCACGCCCTCACCTCGATCGTGCCCCAGCGCGGTGCGGGGCGGATGTCCCAGCGCACCTCCGTCGCGTCGGCCATGACGCCCGTGCGGACCATGTCGTCGAGGTACCGCTCGAACTGTGCCCAGTCGCGCAGCGGCCAGGGGAGCCCAGCGGTCGGAAGCTGCTGGAACACCAGGGCGCGGTTGGAGGCGTATCCCGTGCGCTCCCCGGCCCAGAACGGGCTCGACGCCGACAGAGCCTGCAGGTGGGGGAGGTAGGCCGACAGGGCGTTGATGATCGGGAACACCTTGCGCTGGTCCTCCACGCCGACGTGCACGTGGATGCCCCAGATCATCATGTTGCGTCCCCACCACTGGGTGCGCTCGATGAGGGTGTGATACCGGGTCTTGTCCGTCACCTGCTGATCGAACCATTGCGCGAACGGGTGGCTGCCGGCGGAGAGGAGCTCGATCCCCGCCGGGTCGGTGGAGGCCCGGACCGCGGAGATGGCGTTGGCGATGTCGTCGACCGCGTGGGCCACCGAGTCGCCGATGCCGCTCGTGACCTCGATCGTGTTCGTGAGGAGCTCCCCGGTCACGGTGTGGCGTTCATCCTCGCTCTCCGCTTCCAGCGCGGCGAGGAGCTCGGGCGCGCGGCCGACCAGATCGCCGGTCGCGGGATCGGCGAGCATGATCTCCCATTCGAGACCGACGGTGGAGCGGGCCGAAGCGGCGAAGTCGAGCTGCACGACCACAGTCTGACACGGCGTCGCCGACCCGCGGCCACGCCGTGTCACCGCGTTTCGCGCGGGGCCGGTGCATCTGGCAGAATAGAGGGTCGGACGACGTGCTCGACCCTCTATCCAGCATTCGTCCTCCCTATTGAGCTTCCGCCGGGTGTGCACCCCACTCTCCAGGCGATCGGTTCGTTTCCTTCCACACCATTCAGGAGAATCGTGTCTGTCAAGATTCGTCTCAAGCGCCTGGGCAAGATCCGCGCGCCTTACTACCGCATCGTCGTCGCCGACTCGCGCACCAAGCGCGACGGTCGTGTGATCGAGGAGATCGGCAAGTACCACCCCACCGAGGAGCCCTCCTTCATCGAGGTCGACTCCGAGCGTGCGCAGTACTGGCTGTCCGTCGGCGCTCAGCCGACCGAGCAGGTCACCGCCATCCTCAAGATCACGGGCGACTGGGGCATCTTCAAGGGCGACAAGGACGCGAAGTCCACGCTCAAGGTCGCCGAGGAGAAGACGGCGTTCGAGGCCGACTCCTCGAAGAAGTCGGTCATCAAGCCGAAGGCGGAGAAGAAGGAGGCTCCCGCTGAGGAGGCTCCCGCCGCTGACGCCGACGCGGAGGCCGCCGAGGCTCCCGCCGCCGACGCCGAGTAATCCATCGTGCTTGCCGCCGCGCTCGAGCACATCGTCAAGGGGATCGTCGATCACCCGGAGGATGTGCGCATCACCGAATCCACCTCGCCGCGAGGCGACCTCCTCGAGGTGCGTGTGCACCCCGACGACCGTGGACGCGTGATCGGGCGCGGCGGCCGCACGGCCAAAGCCCTGCGCACTCTCGTCAGCGCTCTCGCGGACGGGCGTCGCGTTCGTGTCGACGTCGCGGACGACTGACGTGGTGGCGAAGGACCGCAGCCAGGGCAGGAACCAGCTCCGCGTCGGACGGCTCGTCAAGGCGCACGGGCTGAAGGGCGCCCTGAAGCTGGAGCTGTACACCGACAACCCCGAGGGCCGATTCACCCCGGGGGCCGTGTTCACGTTGCAGGTGCCCGAGGCATCTCCGTGGCACGGCAAGGAGATCACCGTCCGCGAGTACCGCGTGATGAACGGGAACCCGGTCGTGTTCTTCGACGACGTCGACGACCGCACGGCCGCCGAGAGCCTCGTGCGCGCGATCCTCTGGATCGATCAGGACGAGGATGAGGTCGAGGAGAACGCCTGGTTCGACCACCAGCTGGTCGGACTCGACGTCGTCCGCGACGAGACCGTGGTCGGTCGCGTCGTCCGCGTCGATCACTTCCCCGCCCAGGACCTCCTCATCGTGAAGGCGGGCGAGCAGGAGATCATGGTGCCGTTCGTCGAGGCGATCGTGCCGACCGTCGATGTCGCGGGCGGCCGCGTCATCGTGACGCCGCCGTCCGGTCTGTTCGAGGAGCTCCCCGACTCGGAGGATGCCCAGGCGGACGAGTCGACGGAGGCGGACGACGCTTCCGAATCGCGCTGATACGGTTCCCCCGTGCGCATCGATGTCGTCTCCATCTTCCCGTCGTACTTCGACGGCCTGACGCTGTCGCTGCTCGGAAAGGCGCGGCACACCGGTCTGCTCGATCTGCGCGTCCACGACCTCCGCGACTGGACGCACGACCGCCATCGCACGGTCGACGACACCCCGTACGGCGGGGGAGCGGGCATGGTCATGAAGCCGGAGCCGTGGGGGCTCGCCCTCGATGAGATCGCCGGTTCCGACGTGTCCGGCACCGAAGCTCCCACCTTCATCTTCCCGTCTCCGGCGGGGGAGGTCTTCACGCAGGCGACGGCGCGCGATCTCTCGACGCGGGGACATCTCGTGTTCGGTTGCGGCCGCTACGAGGGGATCGACGAGCGCGTCTTCGAGTACGCGTCCGGCCTGGGCGAGGTCCGGTTGATCAGCCTCGGCGACTACGTGCTGAACGGCGGCGAAGTCGCCGCGATGGCCATGATCGAGGCTGTCGGACGGCTCATCCCCGGTGTCGTCGGCAATCCGGAGAGCCTCGTCGAGGAGTCGCACGAGGACGGGCTGCTGGAGTACCCGTCGTACACGAAGCCCTCGGTCTGGCGCGAGCGTGCGGTGCCGGAGGTGCTGCTCAGCGGCAACCACGGGGCGATCGCGGCCTGGCGCCGCGAACAGCAGATCGAACGGACTCGGCGCCGTCGGCCGGACCTCCTGCCACCGGCGGAGGCCTGAACCGACCTCCGAACGCGTGTCGCGCACCTGTTAGCGTCGGAGCATGGTGGACAGGGCACTCGCGCAGTCGTTCGAGACGATCGGCGAGGAGTACGACCGTCATCGGCCGGGATTCCCCGTCGCAGCGGTCGAAGCCATCCTCCCCGCCGCGGTTCCTACGGTGCTCGACCTCGGCGCGGGGACGGGCAAGTTCACCGAGCTCCTGCTCGAGCGCGCGGATCGCGTGGTGGCCGTCGAGCCTTCCGCGCCGATGCGCGAGGTGCTTCGGTCCAAGCTGCCAACGGTCAGCGCTCTCGACGGTACGGCTGAGCGCATCCCCCTGGGCGACGGCGCCGTCGAGGCGGTCTGCGTTGCGCAGGCCTTCCACTGGTTCGACCGGGACACGGCCGCGGCGGAGATCGCGCGGATACTGAGGCCGGCGGGTGTGCTGGGTCTGCTCTGGAACCGCGCGGATCCGACGTGCGCATGGGACGTCGCATGTCACCGCATCGCCCACCCGGCCGTGGGCGACGCCGATGCCACGACCGCGACCGCCGTGGAGCTGCCGGGCTTCGACTTCGTCGGGCACCACGAGATCCGCTGGACGGAACGGATCAGCCGTGCCGGCTACGTCGCCCGGTGGGCCACGGTCAGCAGCTATCTCGTCGCGAACGAGTCCGGGCGCCGCGCGATGCGTGATGCGATCGAGGCCGTGCTCGACGACAGCCCGGAGACGGCGGGCAGTGCGGCGTTCGACCTTCCGCACCTGACTGACGTCTTCCGCTACCGGCGCGCATGAGGATTTGGTCGTTGCATCCGGTGTACCTCGACCGGCAGGGCCTCGTGGCGTGCTGGCGCGAGACCCTGCTCGCTCAGGCTGTGCTCGCCGGAACGACGAAGGGCTATCGCGAGCACCCGCAGCTGGCGCGCTTCCGTGAGGCACCCGAGCCATCGACGGCGGTGGCGGCCTATCTGCGCGGTCTTGCGGACGAGGCTGACGCGCGTGGCTACCGCTTCGATCGCGCGCGCATCCGTACCCTCGGCACCACTGTGCCGCCCCTCGAGGTCACCACCGGTCAACTCGATCTCGAGTGGCGCCATCTGCGTGCCAAGCTCGCCGCCCGAAGCCCGGACCGCCTGGCCCTGCATGCGCACACGCACCGTCCGGCGCCTCATCCGTTGTTCGTCGTAGTCGAGGGCCCCGTGGCGTCGTGGGAACGGGCGTGACGTCGCGGGTCAGTCGACGCCGAGGAAGGAACGGTCGGTGAGGATGATCGGCCCGTCATCCGTGATCGCGATGGTGTGCTCCGAATGCGCACCGCGGGAGCCGTCGACGCTGCGCAGCGTCCAGCCGTCGGGGTCGGTCACGAGCTCGTCGGTGGTCGCGAGGAACCACGGTTCGAGAGCCAGGACCAGGCCGGCGCGGAGCGGGAAGCCGCGGCCCGCTCTGCCGTCGTTCGCCACATGCGGGTCTCCGTGCATGGTGCGTCCGACGCCGTGCCCGCCGAAGTCGGTGTTGATGGAGTAGCCCTCGCCGTGGGCGACGTCGGCGATCGCAGCGGAGATGTCGCCGATGCGGTTGCCCACGACAGAGGTCTCGATCGCGGCCGTGAGAGCCCGCTCGGTGGTGTCGATCAGACGCAGGTCCTCGTCGCGCGGCGTGCCGACCACGAACGAGACGGCGGAGTCGGCCACCCATCCGTCGACGGAGACCGCGAAGTCGAGGGTGACCAGATCGCCGTCGCGCAGGGTGTAGTCGTGGGGGAGGCCGTGCAGGACCGCGTCGTTCACGGAGGTGCAGATGACCTTGCCGAAGGGGCTCGCCCCGAAGGACGGGTGGTAGTCGATGTAGCAGGACTCCGCGCCCGCTCTGCGGATCATGTCGTGGGCGCGACGGTCGATCGCCAGAAGGTTGGTGCCCACTTTCGTCTCGTCGCGCAGGGTCGCCAGGGTCTCGGCGACGAACCGGCCTGCCGCGCGCATCTCGTCGATCTCGGCAGGGGTGCGCAGTTCGATCATGGGTGTCCTCTCGTTTCCTCCATTCTCCCTGATCGAAGCGCCCAGGGGAGCCGCGCGCTCAGAGCGAACACGCTGACCCGACGAGGGGCGACCGACGTAGCATCGGAGCATGTGGTTGCGTCAGGCGTTCTTCCGGTGGCTCCTGCCGTCTGCCTTCGTGCTCCCGCTGTGGCTCCTCGTCGGCTGGGGCGTGTTCCAGGGCGGCTGGGCCATCCTGTGGGTGTTGCTCATCGCGATGCCGTCCGTCTTCATCGGGCAGCTCCTGCTCACACTGCTCACGCGTTCGCGGCCGTCGGTCCGCGCTGAGCGTGCCGTGTCCTGGTGGGATGTCGCCGGCTTCGCGCTGTGGCATGGCCTCACCATCGCGGTGGGGTTCTTCATCGACGGCGCGTTTGGCTGGTTGCTCGCGGCGGCGATCGTCGTCGGGATCGCGCTCGTCTGGCTGCAGCTGTGGCAGCTGTGGAACGAGGCCCGTGGCAGTGGGGCGCGCATCAGAGAGACCATCACATGGTCCACGATCCCCGCCGCGGACGAGCCGACCGTGCGCGCGGAGCCCCATGAGATCGTCGTCGTGCGCGAGAGTGATCCCCGGGACTGAGTGACCGTTTTGGTCGCATCTGCCATCCGTGGCAGAATGGATTCTTGTGCCGTGACCGGCTCTGCCTCAGGGGAGCCCGCGGACGCGTCAGCGCCGTTCAGCACACACCCGTTCTTGTTCCTTCCATCATCATGCATCCGACCTGTGGCGAGTGCAGAGAGAGACGATCATGCAGATCCTCGACGCCGTCGACGCGGCTTCGCTCCGTTCCGACATCCCCGAGTTCTTCCCCGGTGACACCGTCAAGGTGCACGTCAACATCACCGAGGGAAACCGCTCCCGTATCCAGGTCTTCCAGGGCGTCGTCATCGGCCGCCAGGGCGACAGCGTGCGCGAGACCTTCACGGTCCGCAAGATCAGCTTCCAGGTGGGCGTGGAGCGCACCTTCCCCGTGCACTCCCCGGTGATCGACCACATCGAGGTCGTCACGCGCGGTGACGTTCGTCGTGCGAAGCTCTACTACCTGCGCGAGCTGCGTGGCAAGAAGGCGAAGATCAAGGAGAAGCGCGACAACTGAGTCGCAGCTTCCTCACAGCACCCCGGGACACGATGTCCCGGGGTGCTTTGTCGTGCGCGGGGTGTGCGACCCTTGTTACTGCCGTGTGCCAACGGTGCTCCACTCGAGAAGGAACCAGATGACTGACTCTCCGTCCGCACGTCCGACGAGAAGGCGCCGCGGGTTCCTGGTCTTCCTCCGTGATGTGCTGGTGATCGTCCTGATCGCGGCGCTGGTGTCGTTCGTCATCAAGACGTTCGTCGTCCGCTCGTTCTATATCCCCTCGGCCTCGATGGAGCGGACGCTACTCATCAACGACAGGATCCTCGTCGACGAGCTGACACCGCGCTGGACCGGCTACGAGCGGGGCGACGTGGTCGTGTTCAAGGACCCCGGGGGATGGCTCGACGGTCAAGTGCAGACACCGGCGCAGCCGCCTCTGATCCAGGCCGTGGATTGGGTGCTGAACTTCGTGGGTATCTCGGCGACGGACTCGCAGGACCATCTCGTCAAGCGCGTGATCGGGGTCGCGGGCGACCACGTGGTGTGCTGCAACGCGCTGGGGCAGATCACGATCAATGGTGCACCGATCGACGAGCTCGGATACCTCAACCTCCCGCAGGGCGACACCGCCGCCTCCAACGAGCCGTTCGACGTGGTCGTGCCTGAGGACTCGGTGTGGCTCCTGGGCGACAACCGCGATCGCTCGCGAGACGCGCGCGCCCACCAGGATCTCCCGAGCGGCGGCTTCGTGCCCGTCGGCAACATCGTCGGCAAGGCGTTCCTGACGACCTGGCCGCTCGATCGGTTCGGCACGATCGACGGGCATCACGAGATCTTCAACGGGGTACCGGAGTCGGAATGACCGTCGTCGCGCCCCGTCTGACGCTCGAGCGACGGCTCCTCGGCGAATGCGAGCTGATCATCGCGCTCGACGAGGTCGGTCGCGGTGCCCTCGCGGGGCCGGTCGCCGTGGGGGCCGCCGTGATGGACGCCAAGGGAGCGCGCCGGCGGGTTCCCGAGGGCCTGCGCGACTCGAAACTCGTCACGGAACGACGGCGCCCTGAGGTGGCTGCGCGCGCCGCGGCGTGGGTCCAGGCCTCCGCCGTCGGCTGGGCAACGGCGAGGGAGGTCGACGAGGTGGGGATCATGCGGGCGCTCGGTCTCGCCGCGTCGCGGGCCGTTCAGGCCGTGGTGGACCAGGGGGCCGCCCTCGAGAATGCGCTGGTGCTGCTCGATGGGAATCACGACTACGTGTCCCGCGTCCATCCCGTCCCCCTCCGTGTGCGGCCGGTGGTCAAGGCCGACCGCGACTGCGCCTCCGTGTCGGCCGCCTCCGTGATCGCCAAGGTCGCACGCGACGGGCACATGGCCGAGCTGCACGAGGGTCATAGCGGCTATCAGTGGGATCGGAACAAGGGCTACGCGAGCCCCGAGCATCGGGACGCCATCCGCGCTCTGGGCCTGTCACCGTTCCACCGGTCGTCCTGGGCGATCGCCGATGCCCCGACGCTCTTCTGAGGGCGCCCGCGGATACCGCTCCGTGCGGTCCGCCGCCATAGGATGGAGTCATCATGGATGAGGAAGCCTTCGACGACTACGACCGCGAGCTCGAGCTGGCGCTGTTCCGTGAGTACCGTGACGTCGTCTCGCAGTTCCAGTACGTGGTCGAGACCGAGCGGCGCTTCTACCTCGCCAACGAGGTCAACGTCGTGCGACGCGACACCGAGCACGACTTCTACTTCGAGATCTCCATGAGCGATGTCTGGGTCTGGGACATCTATCGCGCGGACCGCTTCGTGAAGGCCGTGCGGGTCCTCACCTTCAAGGACGTCAACGTCGAGGAACTGCAGCGACGCGAGTTCGAGCTCCCGCAGGAGCTGTCCCTCGACGGCGAGTGACCTGACGCCGTCGGAGAGGTCCAGACGCGCCGGTCGGCTGCGACTCCCGTTCTGCACCGACCGCAGGAACGAGGGTCTTCTCCGCGGCGTCCCTCGCAAAGCCCGACAGCCCCACGGCGCAGGGCGGGAGTGCGGGATCCTCTCCGCATGGCAGCGAAAGACGAGCTCGGACGAGCGGGCGAACGACGTGCGGCGGAGTACCTCCGATACCGCGGGTACACCATCCTCGACCGGAACTGGCGGTGTGCGCAGGGCGAGATCGACATCGTCGCCCAGCGGGACGGATGGCTCGCGATCGTCGAGGTGAAGACACGGCGGAGCGCCGCATTCGGGCATCCGCTCGAGGCGATCGATGCACGGAAACGCCGTCGTCTCTGGCAGCTCGCGTACGCCTGGCGGGCCGCGCACGCGGATGCGGTGGCGGGCCTGGCGCTGCGCCTCGAGGCGATCGGGATCACCGGTCCGGACGCCGCGCAGGGCGTCGTCGACCATCTCGAGGACATCGCGTGACCACCGCGCGCACCTGGTCCGTCGCCCTCAACGGTGCTGTCGGACACCTCGTCGAGGTGGAGGCCGATCTGTCCAATCAGACGCCCGAGTTCCGCATCATCGGGCTTCCGGACAAGTCGCTCGGCGAGGCCGTACAGCGAGTCCACAACGCCTGTCAGAACTCCGGGCTGGATCTCCCACGGCGCCGTCTCACCGTCAACCTGTCGCCGGCCAGTCTCCCGAAGCACGGCTCGGCCTTCGACCTCGCCATCGCGATCGCCAGCCTCGCCACGGGCGGCACTCTGAACCAGCGAGCGGTCCGACGGACGGTACATCTCGGCGAACTCGGGCTCGACGGGAGGATCCGCCCGGTGCCCGGCGTCCTGCCGGCGGTCTTCGCCGCCGTGCGTGCGGGGTTCACCCAGGTCGTGGTGCCGCGCGGCAACGAGCCGGAGGCGCGGTTGGTTCCCGGTGTGGAAGTGCGGTCCGCGGCGTCGCTGGCCGAGGTCGCCGTCTGGCATGGCGCCGCCGTGGACGTGGACGACGTCGAGCCGGTCCTGCTTCCGGCCCCCGTCTCCCGGCGCGAGGACGAGCACGACCTCGCAGACGTCATCGGACAGGACGAGGCGGTCGAGGCCCTCATCGCAGCCGCCGCGGGCGGCCATCACCTGCTCCTCAGCGGTCCTCCTGGCGCGGGGAAGTCCATGCTCGCCGCACGTATGCCGGGGATCCTGCCGCTGCTCGATGAGCGAGAGGCGCTGGAGGTCGCATCGATCCGGTCGCTGAGCGGCGAGTCCGTCACCTCTCTGGACCGTCGACCTCCGCTGGAGGCGCCCCACCATACGGCCTCCACCGTGGCGTTGATCGGCGGAGGATCGCGCTCTGCGAGGCCGGGAGCCGTGGCTCGTGCGCATCGCGGGGTGCTGTTCCTCGACGAGGCGGCCGAGTTCTCCCGCGTCGCGCTCGACGCGCTTCGCCAGCCGTTGGAATCGGGGGTGGTGGACGTGCACCGATCCGGCTTCACCGCGCGTTTCCCTGCCCGCTTCCAACTCCTGCTCGCCACGAACCCGTGTCCCTGCGGCAACTTCGGTGTGCGGAACGCGGAATGCACCTGTCCGCCGAGCGCCGTCCGACGGTATGCCGCTCGGATATCCGGCCCTTTGCGTGACCGAGTCGACATCGATCTCGGGCTCACCCGTGTTGCCGCGTCGAAAGCCATCTCCGACGCGCGTGCTCGGGTGACGACGGCGTTCGCGCGTGAGCGCGTGCAGGCAGCACAGGAGCGCGCGGCGCATCGCTGGCGTGGGACACCCTGGCAGAAGAACGCCGAGGTGCCAGGTCCCGTCCTCCGACGGGCCCCGTTCCATGTGGAGAAGACCGAGCGGATGATCCTCGATCGTGCCCTCGAGCGCGGTGCGCTCACGCTCCGCGGTTACGACCGTGTGCTCAGGGTCGCGTGGACGATGGCGGACCTCGCCGGCCGGGGGCGGCCCGGCGAAGAGGAGATCGGTCGCGCCTTGCACCTGCGTCGAGGGGTGGCGGCATGATCGACGCTCTGCTCGCCGACGAGAGCACGTGTGCGGTCGCCCGTCGGATTCGAGGAGGCCAATCCGAAGGACTTGCGGACGTCGTCGCCCGCGCGGCTTGGAGCGTCATCGCCGAACCCGGAGATGCCGTCGCCGGAGTCTTGACGCAGGAGTTCGGGGCGGTGGGTGGGCTCCGCTACGCCTTCGACGCGAGTGCGCGCACGAAACCCGAAGTGCGCCGTGCCGGAGCTGTACGCGCGCTCGCTGAGGCACGGAGGCGCTGGGCACCGCGCGCGTCACCAGCAGCGGTGTGTCGTGCGTTCCGCGCGGCGGAATCGGTCGGGGCTCACCTCGTCGTGCCCGGTGACGCCTGCTGGCCGGTCCGTCTGTCCGATCTCGGCACACAGGCACCCGCGGCTCTCTGGGTGCGCGGGCGCTGCGAGCTCCTGGTTGCGCAGCCCCTGGTCGCCGTCGTCGGCGCGCGGGCTGCGACCGGGTACGGCGACCGCGTGGCGTCGGAGCTGGCGGGAGACCTGGCGACGACCGGCGCGGTGATCGTGTCGGGTGGTGCGTATGGCATCGACGGAGCGGCACACCGCGCTGCTCTCGGGGTGGGAGGGGAGACGGTCGCGGTGCTCGCCGGCGGCGTGGACCGTCTTTACCCCGCCGGTCATCACGACCTGTTGACGCGCATCGCGGAGCGCGGTGCCGTGGTGAGCGAGCCCCCGTGCGGGGCCGCTCCCACCAAGTGGCGGTTCCTCGCTCGAAACAGACTCATCGCGGCGCTGGGGCATGCGACGGTCGTCGTCGAGGCGGGGTGGCGAAGCGGCTCCCTGAACACCGCGGGCCATGCCGCGACTCTCGGACGGCCCCTCGGCGCGGTGCCGGGACCCGTGACGTCCGCATCATCGGCCGGGTGCCATCGGCTCCTGCGGGAGTACGACGCGACCTGCGTGACGTCGGCCGCGGAGGTCAGAGAGCTCATGGGGGAGTCGGTGGGGGCGCCTCCTGGCGTCTCCTCCCTCGGCCCCGATCGGAGTCGTGTCGAGGCAGCGATGAGCACGGCGGTCTCCCTGACGATCGCCGACATCGCGGAACGAGCGGGGGTCGAGGCAGGGCGGGCGCGCGCGATCCTCGGGCTTCTCGATCTGGAGGGCACCGTGCGCCGAGACGAGCGGGGGTGGCGCCGCCGCTGAGTTGCCCGAGTACCGCCGAACGTCGCGGTGCGGCGGGGCGCAACGAACTCGCCGACGATCCGGGCAAGCTGGAGACGTGGATTACGCAGTCGCGGTGGAGGCGTTCACCGACCACCTGGAGAAGGTGCGCCGGCTCTCGCCCGCGACCGTGCGCGCCTACCGTGCAGACCTGCGAGACCTCGGGTCCACGGTGGGCATCGGGCCGGTGGCGAGCGTGGACCTGGAAGATCTTCGGGAATGGCTCTGGCACGCGACCCAGCGTGGCGACGCCCGCTCCACCCTGGCACGTCGCGCGGCCGCCGCACGATCCTTCTTCGCCTGGGCGCGCGAACGCGAGCTGATCGCGACCGACCCGAGCATCCGCCTCGTGGCCCCCAAACGAGCGAAGACACTGCCGACCGTGGCGTCGAAGGATGCGATGACCCAGTTGCTCGACGCGCACCGCGCGGCCGCGAGCGACGGAGACCCGGTGGCGCTGCGAGATCACGCGATCCTGGAGCTCCTGTATGGGGCAGGCATCCGCGTCTCCGAGTTGTGCGGCCTCGACGTCGACGATGTCGACCTCGAGCGCGGGACCGTCCGTGTCCTCGGCAAGGGCGCGAAGGAGCGGGTCGTGCCCTTCGGGGCTCCGGCCGTCGTGGCCACAGGTGCGTACCTCACCCGTGCCAGGCCCACGCTGCTCGCCCGCGCCATGTCCCCCGGAACGGCAGTCTTCCTCGGAGCGCGAGGGGGACGCATGGGACCGCGAGCCGTGTACGCCCTGGTGGCCCGAGCGCTGGCGCCGGTCGTGGGGGCGGAGACGATCGGCCCGCATGCGCTGCGACACAGCGCGGCGACCCACCTCCTCGACGGAGGCGCGGATCTGCGTGCCGTGCAGGAGATCCTCGGCCACGCCAGCCTGGGCACGACCCAGATCTACACGCATGTCTCCGCGGAGCGCCTCACGGCGACCTATCGTCTCGCTCATCCCCGCGCCTGACGGCGCCCGAGCCGCTCACGTCCCGCACCCCTGTTGCAGCACCCCGGGGGTGCGACGGGCACGCGAGGAGGCTGCCGGTCGTCGGACTCGCCGGATCACTCGCGACAGCAGGGGAGGAGCACCGCGCGTCGCACCTCTCCGAACAGCGTCAGTGGATCGACGTACAGGCCTTGCAGCCGCACGCCGAGATGGACGGTGCCATCGGCCGCGTGTCCGCCCCGCGCGACCGTGCCGACGTGCTGTCCACGTGTCACACGTTCGCCCGGCGAGAGCGAAGAGTCCACCGGCTCGAACGTCGTGACCAGACCGCCGGCGTGAGTGATGGTCAGAAGAGGCCGATCGACGACGACACCCCGGAAGGCCACGACACCGTCCGCCGGAGCCATCACCGCGGCGCCGACGGGCGCAGCGATGTCCACACCGCGATGACCCGGGCCGTACGGCTGCGTCGGAGCACGGAAGCGGACCACGACGGAGCGCGCGCCCTCCACGGGCCAGTGCCAGTCGCCGGCGGGTTCGCGCGTGCGGTCGCGCGGCCTCCCGGTGCTCGAACCCTCCATCCGTACGCGCGACACCCCGAGGGAGAGACCGGTCGGCGCGCGATCAACCGCCGCGACGTTCGTCAGCTCCGGGCCCGAGCCCGCGACGGGAGCGGTCGTGGCCGCCGCGCCGCTCAGGGTGCCCGAGAGCACGGCTGCGACCAGCGCGAGAGCGAGGACGACCGATCGGTGTTCTGAGGTCATGCGGCGAGTCTGAGGGAGGCGGCGGACGCATGGCGGGCGGGCGAGTCGCTGGTTCGGCGGCCGGGAACAAGTCGCGCGAGCTCCAGGCTGTGCAGTGCGAGCGCCGCACCGTGATCCTGTATGCTGGACGAGCACCTCGATCTCGGGGTGACTACGCGTGCCCACAGCGATTCTCTCGTGGCATCCACTCCCGCAGGTCCTGCTTCCCGCAGGTGGGCGTGAGCCGGGCACCAGGGCGTCCGATCATCCGGTCGGCGTGAACAACCTCAACGGCGCCTTCGAGCGCCAGAACCAGGAGACGACCATGGCTGTGGTCACCATCCGCCAGCTGCTCGACAGCGGCGTGCACTTCGGACACCAGACCCGTCGGTGGAACCCGAAGGTGAAGCGCTTCATTCTCACGGAGCGCAGCGGCATCCACATCATCGACCTCCAGCAGTCGCTCGGCTACATCGACAAGGCGTACGACTTCGTCAAGGAGACCGTCGCGCACGGCGGCACCATCCTCTTCGTCGGCACCAAGAAGCAGGCGCAGGAGATCCTCGCGGAGCAGGCCACGCGCGTCGGCCAGCCGTTCGTGAACCAGCGCTGGCTGGGTGGACTCCTCACCAACTTCTCCACGATCGCGAAGCGTCTCGCCCGCATGAAGGAGCTCGAGGAGCTCGACTACGAGAACCCGGCCGCTTCGGGCTTCACCAAGAAGGAGCTGCTGCTCAAGAAGCGCGAGCTCGACAAGCTGCACAAGTCGCTCGGCGGCATCCGCAACCTCACCAAGACGCCGTCGGCCCTGTGGGTCGTCGACGCCAAGCGCGAGCACCTCGCGATCGACGAGGCCAAGAAGCTCGGCATCCCGGTGATCGGCATCCTCGACACCAACGCGGACCCGGACGACTTCCAGTACCCGATCCCCGGCAACGACGACGCGATCCGCTCCGTCTCGCTGCTGACCCGCATCATCGCTGACGCCGCGGCCGAGGGCCTGCAGCAGAAGCACAACCCCGAGTCGGGTGACGCCGAGCCGCTCGCCGAGTGGGAGAAGGAGCTGCTCGAGGCTCCGGTCGAGGAGTCGGCCGACGCCGCTGAGGTGGTCACCGCCGCCGATGAGGCCGCTGTCGTCGAGACGCCCGCTGCCGACGAGACCGCCGCCGACAAGGCCGGTGCCGAGGCGCACGACGAGGCGATCGCCGCCGCTTCCGGTGAGGAGACCGCTGAGGTCGCCGCCGCCGAGGCCGCAGACAACAAGTAATCCCTCGTTCACACCCACATCACGAAGCAAGGAGCCACCACACATGGCCAACTTCACCATCGCGGACCTCAAGGCGCTGCGCGAGCAGCTCGGCACCGGAATGGTCGACACCAAGAAGGCGCTCGAGGAGGCCGACGGCGACGTCGAGAAGGCCACCGAGATCCTGCGTCTCAAGGGTGCGAAGGGCAACGCCAAGCGCGCTGACCGTTCCACGAGCGAGGGCCTCGTCGTCGCTCGCGAGCAGGACGGCGCCGTGACCCTGATCGAGCTCGCCTGCGAGACCGACTTCGTCGCGAAGAACGACCGATTCATCGCGCTGGCCGACAAGGTCGCCGACGCCGCGGCCGCGGTCAAGGCGGACTCGGTCGAGGCCGCGCTGGCCGCCCAGGCCGGCGACAAGAGCGTCGAGCAGGTCATCTCGGAGGAGGCGGCGATCATCGGCGAGAAGGTCGAGCTGCGTCGCGTGCGCACGATCTCCGGCGACAAGGTCGAGGTCTACCTGCACCGCACCAGCAAGGACCTGCCGCCGCAGATCGGCGTCGTCGTCGCCTACTCGGGTGACGACGCCGAGACCGCGCGCAGCATCGCTCAGCACATCTCGTTCGCGAACCCGTCGTACCTGTCCCGCGAGGACGTGCCGGCGGACGCGGTCGAGAAGGAGCGTGAGATCGTCACCGAGATCTCCCGCAACGAGGGCAAGCCCGAGGCCGCCCTGCCGAAGATCGTCGAGGGCCGTGTCGCCGCGTTCATCAAGCAGGTCGCCCTGCTCGAGCAGGACTACGCGAAGGACAACAAGCTCTCCGTCGCCCAGGTGGCGAAGGACGCCGGTATCACCGTGACGGACTTCGCGCGCTTCAAGGTCGGCGCGTAACACCGTCGAAGGGGTTCGGATCGCATGATCCGAACCCCTTCTTCATGCCCACGAGGCACTATCTTGAATTGGGACGAGAGGACACCACCCATGACTGAACGCACCGGACGCCGCCGCGTCCTGCTCAAGCTCTCCGGAGAGGCCTTCGGAGCGGGGCAGTTGGGGGTGAACCCGGACGTCGTCAGCCAGATGGCGCGGGAGATCGCGGCGGCGGTGGATCGGGTCGAGGTCGCCGTGGTCGTCGGCGGTGGCAACTTCTTCCGCGGCGCCGAACTGAGTCAGCGCGGCATGGACCGCGGCCGCGCGGACTACATGGGCATGCTCGGCACCGTGATGAACGCTCTCGCGCTGCAGGACTTCCTCGAGCAGGCGGGGGCGGCGACCCGCGTCCAGTCGGCGATCGCGATGACGCAGGTCGCCGAGCCGTACATCCCGCGGCGGGCGGAGCGACACATGGAGAAGGGGCGCGTCGTGATCTTCGGCGCGGGTGCCGGACTGCCGTACTTCTCGACCGACACCGTCGCGGCGCAGCGCGCCCTGGAGATCGGTGCGCAGGAGGTGCTCGTCGCCAAGAACGGCGTCGATGCCATCTACACCGCCGACCCGAACAAGCACGCCGACGCCGAGCGCATCGAACGCGTGACGTACCGCGACGCGCTGCAGCAGGGCCTCAAGGTCGTCGACTCCACCGCCTTCAGCCTGTGCATGGACAACAACATGGACATGCGCGTCTTCGGGATGGAGCCGGCCGGGAACGTCACCCGCGCGCTTCTGGGCGAGACGATCGGCACGCTCGTCACCGCCTGACGGCCTGCGCGGTTCGAGCACGCCCGACCGATAGAATTTCTGAACACCCCGACGATAGGAGTCACCGTGATCGCGGATGTCCTCGCTGAAACCACTACCCGCATGTCTCGCGCCGTCGAGGCTGCCAAGGAGGACTTCTCCACGGTGCGCACGGGCCGCGCCAACCCCCAGCTCTTCCAGAAGGTGCTCGTGGACTACTACGGCACCCCGACGCCGCTCGCGCAGCTGGCCTCCCTGGCGAACCAAGAGGCGCGCACGCTCATCATCACCCCGTACGACAAGTCGGCGCTGAAGGCGATCGAGCAGGCCATCCGCGAGATGCCGAACCTCGGTGCGAACCCCACCAACGACGGCAACCTCGTGCGCGTCACGATGCCGGAGCTCACGGCTGAGCGTCGCAAGGAATACGTCAAGCTCGTGAAGTCCAAGGCCGAGGACGCGAAGGTGCACGTGCGTGGCATCCGTCGCAAGGCGAAGGACGAGCTCGATGCGCTGAAGAGCGAGCTCGGTGAAGACGAGATCGCCCGCGGCGAGAAGGAGCTGGACGCGCTGACGCGTCAGCACGTCGATCTGATCGACGACGCGCTCAAGCGCAAAGAGGCCGAACTCCTCGAGGTGTAAGCCCGCATGACCGACGAAACGCGAGACGCCGAGGAGGGCAAGCCGCTCACGCGCCGCGATGCGCGTGACGATGGCGTGTCCGAGGCCGGCGCCCCGCTCGCCGATGCAGCGTTCCCGGGGTTCGACGTCGCCGCGGTGCCGCCCCG
>NZ_SSDO01000511.1:0-30120 GCF_004794395.1 Microbacterium sp. K41
CGACGACCATGCGCGGCGTGCCGGCCCAGGCCTCCGCGTCGGTCACGGCGCGGCCGTCGACCAGGAGCCGCACGCCGGGCAGCTGGACGGGACGGAGCGTGCGGTACTCGGCGTGATCGGTCTGCACGATCGCGAGGTCGACGCCCTCCCCGAGCGCGTAGGGCTCGAGTCCCAGGGCGCGCAGCTCGTCGTCCGTGTACAGGGGGTCGTGCACGCGCACCTCGGCGCCGCGGCGTCGCAGTGCCTCGACGGTGGGGAAGACACCGGAGAACGCGGTCTCCTTCACCCCGCCGCGGTACGCCGCGCCCAGCACGACCGCCCGGAGTCCGGACAGGTCGCCGAGCATGCCCTCGGCCTGAGCCACCAGGCGCTCTGGCATCGACTCGTTGAACTCGCGCGCCGTGCGCACGATGTCGGCGTCGGGGTCGGTCGACAGGTACAGCTTGGGGTAGACCGGGATGCAGTGGCCGCCCACCGCGATGCCGGGGCGGTGGATGTGACTGAAGACCTGCGAGTTGCACGCCTCGATCACCTGGTACACGTCGATGCCGTTGGCACCCGCGAAGAGGGCGAACTGGTTCGCCAGGCCGATGTTCACGTCGCGGTAGGTGGTCTCGGCGAGCTTGGCCATCTCGGCCGCCTCGGCGCTCTGCAGGTCCCACACCCCGTTCGTGCGCGGCAGGTCGGGACGCTCGTCGAAGTCGAGCACCGACTCGTAGAACGCGACGGCGCGGCGGGCCCCCTCGTCGGAGAGCGCGCCGATCAGCTTGGGGTACTTGCGCAGGTCGGCGAAGATCCGGCCCGAGAACACGCGCTCCGGGGAGAACACCACGTGGAAGTCCTCCCCCTCGCGCAGCCCGGAGACCTCCTCGAGCAGGGGCTTCCAGCGGCCGCGCGTCACCCCGACCGGCAGCGTGGTCTCGTACGACACCAGCGTGCCGGGGGTCAGGTGCTCGGCGAGCGAGCGGGTGGCCGCGTCCATCCACCCGAACTCGGGCTCCGCGGTCTCCTCGTTCACGAACAGCGGCACGACCACGACCACGGCATCAGCCCCGGGGATCGCCTCCGCGTACTCGGTCGTCGCCCGCAGCCGTCCGGCCTCGAGCGCCGCCGTCAGCTTCTCCTGCAGCTGCGCCTCGCCGGGGAACGGCTCGACGCCCCGGTTGACGCTGTCGACGAGGGCCGCATTGACGTCGACCCCGACCACGTCGTGTCCCTTGCTGGCGAACTGGACGGCGAGGGGCAGGCCGATCTTTCCGAGGGCCACGACGGCGATACGCATGGGTTCGAGTATATTCCGGCGCGGGTACCCGGCTCCTCGCGGGTGAGCCTCAGCGACGCTCGGACAGCACCGCGATCACGCGCTCGGCGGCGTGCCCGTCGCCGTACGGTGCCGCGTCCGTGGCCGCCGGTCGAGGACGCGTCACGGCCGCCGCGATCTCCTCGCGCGTGTTCGCGAGCACGTTCCAGCCCAGCTCCACCGTCTCGACCCACTCCGTCTCGGTGCGCACGGTCGTGCACGGCACGCGCAGCAGGAACGCCTCCTTCTGCAGGCCGCCCGAGTCGGTCACCACACCGGCACTCGCCGCCGCGGCCGCGATCAGGTCGGGGTAGGCGAGCGGCGGGCGGGAGGTGAGCGAGCCGCGGTCGAGGTCGATGCCGTGCGCGGCCGCCTTGGCCACCACGCGCGGGTGGGCCAGCAGCACGACGGGACGGTCGAGCCCCGCCAGGGCCTCGACCACCTGCCGCAGCCGCGCCGGGTCGTCGGTGTTCTCGGCGCGGTGGATCGTCGCCAGGTAGTACTCCCCCTCGGCGGCGTCCAGGCGCTCCCCCTCGTCGGCGGCACGCCGGGCGACACGGTCGCGCACGTCGAACAGCACATCGGTCATCACATCGCCCACCAGCACGGTGCGCTCGGCCAGCCCTTCGCGCGTGAGGTGGTCGACGGCGACCTGCGTCGGTGCGAGAAGAAGGTCGGCGGCATGGTCGGTCAGCACGCGGTTGTGCTCCTCCGGCATGCGACGGTTGAAGCTGCGCAGCCCCGCCTCCAGGTGCGCCACCGGGATGTGCAGTTTGACCGCGCTCAGCGCCGCCGCCACCGTCGAGTTCGTGTCGCCGTACACCAGCACCCAGTCGGGGCGGTGCTCGTCGAACACCGCGTCGAGGGCGCCCAGCATCGCACCGGTCTGCACGCCGTGCGAGCCGCTGCCCACGCCGAGGTGCACGTCGGGGGCGCCGATCCCCAGATCCTCGAAGAACACGTCAGACAGCAGCGGGTCGTAGTGCTGTCCGGTGTGCACGATCACGTGCTCCACCCCGGCCGCGCGGGCGGCATGGTGGATCGGGGCGAGCTTGACGAACTGGGGGCGCGCGCCGACGACGCTGACGATCTTCACGAGCATCTACTCTACGGAGCCCGGCGGCTCACGCGTCGAGGAACGGCCGCAGCGCCTCCGCCGACATCGTCCCGTCGTGCACCGCGCGCACGAACGCCGGCCCCTCGGCGGCTCGCGTCGCAGAGCGCGCGCGATTCGCGGCGACCTCGCGCAGCACGCCCTCCAGTTCCGTTGCCCTGGCCTGCACCACGGGCAGCTCGTGTCCGCTGGCCGCGCGCACCGCCTCACGGGTGTCGTCCGACACATGGCTGACCACCAGGCGACCGGCCGCCAGCGCCTCGCAGACCGCGACGCCGTAGGCCCCGGCGAGGAACTGGTCGAGGACGACGTCGGCGCCGCCGTACAGCTCCGGCATCCGCTCGGCGGGGACGCCCCTGACCTCGGTGTACTCGATGAGCCCCTCGGCCTCGAGCCGCTGCACGGCTGCGGCGATGCGGTCGCTGCCCTTCAGGCCGGCGCTCGACGGGGCATGCACGACGCGCAGTGGCCCGTCGCCGGAGAGCGCAGGGCGGTCCCCCGCCACGGCCCAGGATCGCGGATCCACCACGACGGGGAGCCAGGTGGCACCCGGCGCGAACGGCAGCAGATCCGGAGTCGAGACGAACACGGGCACCCCGGCGGCCTCTGCGAAGCGCGCGTGCCGCTCGGCGATCTCCTCGAGCACGGCTGTCCCGGCATAGCGATCACCGTGGAAGGGCGAGTCCGGCTCGCGCGCGGCGTGCGCACTCGGGAGACGGATGTCGCTCCCGTGCCACACGAGCGCCACGCGGACCCCCGCCGCCTGCAGCTCTCGCACCAGCTCCAGCGGGTCGCCGTCGAGCTCGGAGAGGTGCCGCCCGGATTCGATCAGCACGTGCGTGAAGCCGTGGAGGATCGCGTGGTGCTGCGCCCGGCGCCAGCGAGCGTTGCCGACCAGTGCCGTCGCGGGGATGAGGTGATCGGCGTGGAACCCGAACACGTCGTCACCCCCGCGGAACATGGCGCTGGCGGCGGCGACGCCGGGCAGCGTCTCGGCGGCGCGCGCCCACGCGTACCCCTGCCCCGCCGAGTTCACCGGCGCGATGAGCAGTCGCCGCGGGGCGTCGCTGGCCACGGTGACACCGGTCTCGCGGAACTGGCGCACGTGCCCGGGGAGCACATACCCCGCGATCGACGAGGGCACCAGCTTCTGCGCGAGGCGATACGCCCGCGCCCCGAGGTCAGGCACGGCCCGCCGAGCCGGCGACGATCTCCTCCACGGCCCGCGCCCACACCTCGACCTGCCGCTCCGCGGAGAGCGCATCGGCCGCCCGCATCGCGGCCTGCTTGAACCCGTCGACGCGCTCGGGGGTGAGCGCGTCGATGGTCGCGGCGATCGATGCCTCGTCGAAGCCGTCCGTGACGACGCCGAGGCCATGGTCGCGCACGATGCGCGCCATCTCGACCGACGGGCCGACCACGATGCCGAGGCGCGCCTGGACGTAGTCGAAGAACTTGTTCGGCAGTGCCATCACGTTGTTGGTGCTCACCGGCTGCAGGATGTGGATGCCGAGGTCGTACTCGTTGAGCGTCTCGATGAGCACGGACTGCGGCACGGGGTCGTGCACCGTGATCCGCGGCCCCAGCTCCTCGGCGAGCGCCACGAACTCGGAGCGCGTCTTCTCGGGCTGCCACGTGAGGTAGAGGTCGAAGGTGACCTCGACCGGGGACGCCGCCACCGCACGCATGATCTCGCCGAGGCTGCGCTCGTGGAATGGGTTGCCGCTGTGCACGAGCCGGATCGCGGAACCCACGGGACGGTACGGGAGGTCGCGCAGGTGTGTCGAGTTCGTCACCACCCCGGGCTGGAGGCCGTACTCGTGGTACCGCTTGGCGATCTCGCCGCCGACCGTCGTGGACGAGTGCGCCTGCGACACCAGGTGCTTCGTCATCCACGACCAGTAGCGCTGGTGCCGACGGCCGAGCGGCGTGTCCTCGAAGCCCATGTCCGGGAAGAACTCGTGCAGGTCGGCGTGCACGCGGTCGGCGCCGAAGAGCCGGCACGCGACGCCCACGGTCTCGGCGTCGTTGGCGATCACCGCGTCGAAACGCCGCCCGCGCAACAGGTGGATGGTCTCGAGCACACCGGGCGACTGGAAGTACATCCGGCGGAACCCCTCGGTCCGCCGCGCGAACTCGTCGCGCACCCTGGTCACGATGTCCTGCTTGGGCGGGAGGTCGCCACGGATCTCGACGTGCGTGACGCCGGGGTGCGGCGACGGGCCGGGCGAGCACGTCGTCACGTCGTACTCGTCGACGAAGCGGCGGACCTGCTTGATGACGCGCGGGTCACCGTCGATCGGCACGAAGGACAGGATGAGGAGCGTCGGGCGCGGGGCGGAGGCGCTCACCACGTCGCGACCAGCCCACCCCAGGAGAGACCGACACCGAAGCCGAGGAGCATCACGCGCATGCCGGGCACCAGGGCGCCCTGGCGTTCGGCGTCGGCGAGCGCGATCGGGATGGTGGACGACACCGTGTTGCCGGACTCGGCGAGCGACACGAAGAACTTCTCGGCGGGCACCTTGAGCTTCTTGCGCAGGTGCTCGAGCATGAAGGCGTTCGCCTGGTGGAACACGAACAGGTCGATGTCGTTCTGCTCCAGCTGCGCCTTGGCGAGGATCTCCTCGACCGTCTCCGGCACCACGCGGAGGGTGAAGTTGAAGATGTCGGGGCCGTCCATGTACAGGTCGTAGCCCGAGGCGACGAGCTCCCGCACGGCCGTGTCGGCCTTCGGCTGGAGTGCGGCGCCCGCGCGCAGCCCGCCGTTCGGGACGATGAGGCTCTTGCCGCCCGAGCCGTCCGTGCCGTAGGTCATGGCGGTGAGCGAGGTGTCGGAGCCGTCCGCGGTCACGAGGGTCGCTGCCGCGCCGTCGCCGAAGATCGTGCGCACGGACTTGTCGGCCGGGTTGATGAACTTCGTGTACGTGTCGGCCGTGACGACCAGGACGTTCGCCGCCTGGCCCGACTCGATCAGGCCCTTGGCGAGGCCCAGGGCGTAGATGTAGCCGGAGCAGCCGAGCGTGATGTCGGTCGCGCCCGCCGAGGTCGGGATGCCCAGGGCGTCCTGCACGATGCAGGCGGTCGAGGGGAGGTAGTAGTCGGGGCTCTGCGTGCAGAGGATCACGTAGTCGATCGACTGGGGGTCGATGCCGTCGCGCTCGAACAGACGTCGTGCTGCCGCGATGGCCAGGTCGGACGAGAACTGGTCGGGACCGGAGATGTGGCGGCGGTCGATCCCGGTCTTGCCGGAGATCTTCTCGACGCTCCACTCCGGGAACTCTCGGGAGAGATCCTCATTGCTGAGGACGGCCTCGGGCAGGTAGTAGTCGACGGCAGCGATGCGGGCACCCATGCCCCCAGTCTACGGGCCGGGAGCGGTCACCTCGCGGTGTACCCGCCGTCCACCACCATCACCGAACCGGTGACCCAGCGCGAGACCGGGGAGAGCAGATACAGCGCCGCCCCCGCCACGTCTTCCACGGTGCCGAGGCCGAGCGGGTGCGCCGCCTCGATCTCGTCCCAGGCCGCGGCACCCACCGAGGCGCGCAGCCGTTCGGTCAGCGCGGTCTCGACGATCCCGGCGGCGATGCTGTTGACGCGCACACCCTCCCGCGCCAGCTCGAGCGCGAGCGACTTGCCGAGGGATGCGACGGCGGCTTTGCTCGCCGCGTACGCGCTCACTCCTGCTTCCCCGACCAGGCCGACCGCCGACGACAGCAGGACGATGCTCGACGACTCGGCGCGCACCTTGGGGTGACGGAACGCCTTGGCGAGCATCAGCGCGCTCGTGACGTTGATGTCGAACACGGCCGAGGTCTGATCGGCCGTCGCGATCCGCAGCGGAGCGGTCACGTGGACGCCCGCCGCGTGCACCAGGCCGTCGAGCGGTCCGAACTCGGCGGCGATCCCGCGCAGCAGCGCCGCGACGCCCGCGTGGTCGGTCAGGTCGAACGGCGCCAGCAGGTGCCCCTCGCCCGCGAGCAGGCCGCGGGTCTCCTCCAGCTCGGCCTCGCGGCGTCCGATCAGCGCGACCCGGGCGCCCTGACGCGAGAGGTCGATCGCGGTCTGCCGACCGATGCCCGAGGTTGCGCCGGTGACGACGACCGCGCGGCCGTCGAGGTGCAGGTAGTCGGAGGTCTCAGGCACCGGCACGGGTGAGTGCGTGCAGGTCGGAGACGGTCTTCGCGTTCGCGAGCTCGTCCGCATCGATCGTCACGCCGATCGCCTCGTCGACCTCCGCGATGAAGCTGATGTTCGCGAGCGAGTCCCAGCCCACCGCGTCCAGCTCATCGGTCAGTGCGACCTCGTCCACCTCGACCTCGAGGATCTCCGCCACCAGCTCCAGAAGCGCCTTCTCATCCATGCGTCGATCATATCCGCCGCCCCTCGCACCGCCGGGGCGCCCCGCCGTTCGCAGTAGGGTCGGAGCATGAACGCGCCCCACGTCACCGCCTCCGCCCTCGCCCAGCAGCTGTCGGGCGAACTCGTCGGCACGGATCGCTCCGTCACGGGTCTCGCCCCGCTCGGCGAGGCCGGCGAGGGAGACCTGACGTTCGTGGTCGATCCGGTGGCGGCGGCGGCCGCTGCCGCGAAGGCGCTGGAGGCCGGAGCCGTGCTCCTCGCCCCCGCGACCCTCCCCGACGACGCCCGTTCGGGGACGGCGGTGCTGGTGGAGAACCCGCGTGCCGCCTTCGCCCTGGCCGTCGCCGAGCACTTCGCCCGCAAGCCCGTTCCCGGGATCGCTCCGACCGCCCGCGTCGACCCGACCGCCGAGGTGCACCCCGGCGCCCATATCGGGGAGTACACCGTCGTCCGCGCCGGCGCCGTGATCGCCGACGGCGCCGAGATCCGCGATCACGTGGTGATCGGGCACGACGTCCGCATCGGGGCGCACGCTCTCATCAAGAGCCACGCCGTGATCGGCGAGGAGGGCTTCGGCATGGAGCGCGACGCCGACGGCGACAACATCCGCATCCCGCACCTCGGCTCGGTCGTCATCGAGGACCACGTCGAGGTCGGCAACTTCACCACCGTCTGCTCCGGCACCATCGCCCCGACCCGCGTCGGCGATCACACCAAGATCGACGACCACGTGCACGTGGCCCACAACTGCCGTATCGGCCGCAACGTGATCATCACGGCCTGCGCGGAGATCTCCGGCAGCGTCGTGATCGAGGACGACGCCTGGATCGGCCCCAACGCCTCCGTCATCCAGGGCGTCACGCTCGGCCGCAACTCCCTGCTCGGCATCGGTGCGGTCGCGGTGAAGTCGGTGCCCGACGACGAGATCCGCATCGGCAACCCCGCCCGGCGGCTCGGCGACAACAAGCGCTGAGCCGGGGCGGCCGGCTGCGGACTCCGTCGTTCCGGCCGGATCAGTAGTTCTCGGCCGGAACCTTCTCGAACCACCAGAACGGGTGGGTGAGCACCTGCACCACGGGCACCTTGCCGACCCACTCGGCGAAGTGACCCTCACGCCAGTTGCCGCTGCTGTCGCTCAGATACTTCATGTTCGGCATCATGAACCGCGGCTCGTAGGCGTGGTAGCGCACCGTGTCGGACCAGCGGTCGAGGAGCTCCGCCGCGAACTCGAATCCGCCCAGTCGCGCCGGCTCGTGCAGGCTGAACCCGCCGACCGGTCGGCCGACCGCCGTCTCGAAGACCGTGCGCTGACGCTCGGCCCACTCGAAGTTGTCACCGCCGAGCACCTCGCCGATGCCGCCCTCGAGGTGCAGCTGGACCTCGTGCCCCAGCTCCTCCATCTCGCGGATCATCATGAGCGACGGCAGACTCATCAGGCTGTAGCCGCGGGCGTGCACGCGCAGAAAGATGCTCGACGAGCACCCGGCCTCCGCGTCGACCCGCGCGACGCGCATGGCCTGCTCGATGCTGTTGTCGATGTCGTGCCGGAGGATGAGGTGCTTCTCCTGCGGGGCATCGAGGTACTTGTCGAAGCTCGTGACGGCGTACCCGTCGTCGAGATAGGCGTGAAGCGTCTCCGCATAGTCCTTGAGCGAGAAGCCCTTCTTGCCCGGCTCTGACGAGGCCATCGATCCCACCGTTCCATTCGGTCCCGGTCCACCGGAACGGGACCGCGGCAACCCCGCCCATGATAGTCGCCCGCCGTCGGACCGCCGTTGCGCCCCCTCGGTATACTGACGGGATGAGTTCCTGTCCCCCGGAGAATGCACGCACGACGTGAACCGGAACAGACTCCCCCGGTGGGTCAACGCCACGATCGACCGCATCGCCGACTCCCCCACCAGCCCCCTCGGGCGGATCGCCGCCCGCCGCTACGGGAAGCCCGTCCCCGGAGCTGTCGGCACGACCGCGTTCGACGACCGACCCGTCCGCGTCCTCATCGCGCCGGTCAACTACTCCGGCCAGGCGTTCGCGTGGAGCAGGGCCCTGGAGCGCCGCTCGCCGCGCATCTCGGCGCGCACCATGGCCATCGAGGTCCCCGGCGGCTTCGACTACCCGTCCGACCTGCTCGTGCCGATCCCGACCTACCACAACGACACCGCGTGGCAGCGTGACCAGTTCGCCGCGGCGACCACGGCCACGCACGTGCTGATCGAGGCGGAGGAGCCACCCTTCGGTCGCCTCCTCGGTCGCTCGGTGGCCGCGCAGGCGGCAGCGCTCGGCACGCGCGGCGTGGACGTGGCCTACCTCGCCCACGGCACCGACGTGCGGCTGCCGTCGCGGCACATGCGCGACCACCCCTGGTCGCACTACGCCGACCCCGAGGTCTACGCCGCGCGAGACGAGGTGGTCGCTGCGCGCAACATCGCATTCCTGGAGAGCAGCGGGCGCCCCGTGTTCGTCTCCACCCCCGACCTGCGCGAAGACCTCCCCACCGCACGGTGGCTCCCGGTGACCGTCGACGTCGCCCGCTGGGAGCGACCGCGCACGGCGCGCACGCCCGGCGCGCGTCTCCGGGTCGCCCACGCCCCGTCGGTGTCCGTGATCAAGGGCACGCACCTCATCCGCGACACGCTCGAGCGGCTGCAGGCGGAGGGGGTCATCGAGCTCGATCTGATCCAGGGCGTGCCGACCGCGCAGATGCCCGACCGCTTCGCCGCGGCCGACGTGGTGATCGATCAGCTGCGCATCGGCTCCTACGGCGTGGCGGCGTGCGAGGCCCTCGCGTCCGGCTGCATCGTCGTCGGGCACCTGAGCGAGCGGGTGCGCGCGACCGTCCGTGAGGAGACCGGGCTGGAGCCGCCCATCGTCGAGGCCACGCCCGACACGATCGAGGGCGTCCTGCGCGAGCTCGCCGCACACGACGGCCTCGACGCCCTCCGCGCCACCGGCGACACGTTCGTCCGCGCCGTCCACGACGGCCGTCGCTCCGCCGCCGTGCTCGACGAAGCCTGGCTGCATGCCACCGCCCCTGATCCGCACGAGGAGGACACCGATGCATCCCCGCGTTGAAGCCGCCTGGAAGCTCGTCCCGAAGCCGGTGCAGGACGCGATCGCGTCGACCGTCGACCGGGCGAAGGGCGTGACCCCGCCCCCGCCGCCGCTGCCCGACCTCTCCCGTCCGATCCGGATGCTGGTGGGACCGGTGAACTACGCCGGCCAGGGGTACCGGTGGTCGCGCGCGGCCGAGTCGACGGGCGAGGTGTCCGCGGTCAACTACGTGCACGCGGGCAACAACCTCCTGCAGTACCCCGCCGACTACACCGTGACCTGGCGCACCGCCGAACACTCCCGCGCATGGCAGCGCTCGATGCTCGACGCGATCGCGACGAACTACACGCACGTGCTCATCGAGGCGTGCTTCCCCATCCTCGGCGGGATGTTCTCCGGCGACCTGCGCCGTCAGACCGCACTGCTGCAGGAGCGTGGTGTGCGCGTGGGCATCGTCGGCCACGGCACCGACGTGCGACTGCCGTCGACCCACCTGGAGTCGACGCCGTGGTCGCTGTTCGTCGACAGCGAGGACTGGGTGCCCTTCGACCTCGCGGAGAAGGCCGTGGCCGACAACCTCGCGGCGATCGCCGACCTCGACGTGCCCACGTTCGTCTCGACCGCCGGCCTGCTCGTCGACCTTCCCCGCGCGCACTTCCTCGGCGTGGTGATCGACCAGGAGCAGTGGATCAACGACGAGCCGCTCCTGGAGCGCGAGCGCATCCGCGTCATCCACGCGCCCACCAACGCGCACGTCAAGGGCACGCCGCTCATCGTCCCCGTGGCGCAGAAGCTGCACGACGAGGGGCTCATCGAGTTCATCCAGCTGGACCGCGTCCCCAACCACGAGATGCCGGCCGTGGTCGCGTCCGCCGACGTCGTGCTCGACCAGTTCCGGGTCGGCGACTACGGTGTCGCGGCGTGCGAGAGCATGACCGCCGGGCGGGTGGTGCTCGCCCACGTCACGGAGCAGGCCCGGCGTGAGGTGGAGGGGCACGCGGGCATGACCCTGCCGATCCCGGAGACCACACCGGACACGCTCGAACACATGCTGCGCGACATCGCCGTGCGACGGGACCACTACCGCGGGATCGCCGCAACCGGGAGGGAGTTCGTCCGACGCGTGCACAACGGCGACTTCTCCCGCGCGCAGCTGATGACGCACTTCCTCTCCGCATGAGCATGCGCCTCGCGATCGTCTCGCGCATCTACCGCCCCGAGCCCTCCGCGGCGTCGTCGTTCCTCGGCGCCGTCGCCGACGAGGCGGTCGCCCGCGGGCACCGCGTCACCGTGCTCACCGTGCGACCGCCGCGCGGCCTCGACGAGGGAGCACCCGTCGAAGACGTGCGCATGGCCCCCGTGCTGCGCGACCGCAGCGGCTACGTGCGCGGCTACCTCCCGTACGCCAGCTTCGACGTCCCCCTGTTCTTCCGGCTGCTGTTCCTGCGGCGCCCCGACGTGGTCTTCATGGAGCCGCCGCCCACCACGGGGTTCGTGGTGCGGCTCGTGTGCGCGCTGCGGCGCATCCCCTACGTGTACGACGCCGCCGACGTCTGGTCCGATGCCGCGGAGCAGGTGACCTCGTCGCGCCTGGTGATCCGCGTGCTGCGCGCGACCGAGCGTTTCGCGATGCGGGGAGCGCGGCGCATCGTCACGATCTCCCAGGGCGTGCTCGACCGGATCGCCGCGCTCGGCGTGGGCCGACCGGCCGTCGTGACCGGGTTCGGGGCGGACACCGGTGCCTTCCTCCCTCCGGCCGACGCCGAGGCGGAGGCGACGACCGAACCCGTGTTCCTGTACGCCGGCACCTACTCGCACTGGCACGGCGCCGATATCGCCGTCGACGGGTTCGCCGCGTTCAGCCGCAGCACCCCCGGGTACACCCTGCGCTTCATCGGCAACGGCAGCGAGCGCGCCTTCCTGGAGCAGCGGGCCCGCGAGCTCGGGGTCGCCGACTCCGTGGAGTTCGTCGAGACGATGCCCAGCAGCGAGCTGGTCCCGCATCTGCACCGCGCCGTCGCGACCATCGCCACCCAGCGCCCCGGCACCGGCTACGAGTACGCGTTCGCCACGAAGGCGTACTCGTCGATGGCCGCCGGATGCCCCGTCATCTTCGCCGGCCCGCCGAACGGACCCACCGGCGCCTACCTCGACCAGGCGAACCTGGAGGTGCGCGGCGGCATCGTCAGCGGCTACGCCGCCGAGTCGGTCGCGGTGGCCATGGCGGCCCTCGCGGCCCGCCCGCTGAGCGCGGCGGAGCGGCGGAGCGTCGCCGACTGGACAGCGGAACGGCACTCGATGGCCGCGGTCGCCGGCCGCGTCGTCGACGTGATCGAGTCGGTCGGCCAGACGAGGGACGGACGCTGAGATGCGCGCGCGGCTGAACGCGATCGCCGGCTGGATCATCCGGCACCGCTCCCGACTGCCCCGCTGGGTCAACCGCGCCCTCGACTCGGCGGCGCGCGACCCGGACGGCCTGATCGGTCGGCTGGCGCATCGCGCGCTCGGCGGCGGCGACGCCCCGGTGGCCGACGTGCCGGATGCCGCGGTGCGGGTCTTCATCGGCCCGACGAACTACTCGGGCCAGGGATATCGCTGGGCGCGCGCGCTGGAGCAGGCGGACCCGGAGATCGCTGCCCGCAACATGGAGGAGGTCTTGCCCGGCGGGCTCTCCTTCCCCGCGGACGTCCCGGTCCCGATCTCCTCCACTTCGTCCACCGAATGGCAGCAGTCCGAGTGGGAGGCCGTCAGCCGGTTCTCGCACGTGCTGATCGAGGCGGAGCGCCCGCTGTTCGGCCGCCTGTTCGACCGGCAGGTCCGCGCGGAGGTCGCGGCGCTGGAGGAGGCGGGGGTGTCCGTCGCGTACCTGTGCCACGGCACCGATATCCGCAGCCCCCGCGACCATGCGCTGCGCACCCCGTGGTCGCCGTACCCCGACGATCCGCGCACCGCCGTGCTGCAGGCCGATGCGGACGCCAACCTCGCACTGCTGACGGAGCTGCGTCGCCCGACGTTCGTGTCCACACCCGACCTGCTGCACGATGTTCCGTGGGCGACGTGGTGTCCCGTGGTCGTCGACACCGCGCGGTTCCGGGCGCGGCGCCCCGCCATGGACCGCGACCGGGTGCGGGTGATCCACTCCTCCACCTCCGTCGTGCAGAAGGGCAGTCACCTGATCGAGCCCGCCCTCGCCTCCCTCATCGCGAGCGGTGACATCGACTACGAGCTCGTGACCGGCGTCGCCGCCGACCGGATGCCCGAGGTGCTGAGCGACGCCGACATCGTGCTCGACCAGTTCCGCGCCGGCTCCTACGGAGTCGCGGCCTGCGAGGCCATGGCGACGGGTCGCGTGGTGGTCGGACACGTGCTGCCCGACGTACGCCGCGCCATCGAGGCGGAGGTGGGACTGCCGCTGCCGATCGTCGAGGCCACGCCGGACACCCTCGGCGAGGTGGTCGCCGGACTGATCTCCGACCGTGAGGCAGCGGCCGCCGCAGCCACGGCGGGGCCGGTGTTCGTCGAGGCCGTGCACTCCGGGCGCCGGAGCGCCGCGGTCCTGCTCGACGGCTGGATCCGCGCCTCAGGCTGACGCGACCGCCTCTCGCGTGCGGCGGCGCGCGTCCCGGTCGTCCTTCCAGCGGCGCATGCGCTTCTCCAGCGTGCGCTCGACGAACGTGTGGAGGGCCCATGCGGCCACCAGGTCGACCACGAACAGGGCGGCGAACCAGAGCAGGTTGCTCCACGACGCGGGCTGGTAGCCGAAGACGCGCAGCGCCACGTAGATGAACGTCGCGTGCACGAGGTAGAAGGCGAAGGACCACTCACCCAGCCGCACCTGCCACTTCGACGCGAACCACAGCCGTCCGCCGCGCAGTGCATGCACGGCGAGCGAGACGATCGCGATGCCGCACGCGACCGTGAACAGCTCGTTGAGCATGCCACTGATCGCCGGGGTCACGCTCCAGGTCGGGATGAACCGCCCGGAGGCGTAGTGCGCCAGAATCACCGCCACGGGAGCGGCGACGCCGATGAGCGGGTGGATGCGCGGTCGCCAGCCGGAGCGGATGGCCCATGCGAGCGCCATGCCCAGCACGAACTCCGGAAGCCGCTGCACGGGCACCGGGAGCGCGGCGAGTCCGAGGTCCGGGGCGAACAGGACCACCGCGCGGTACACGAACGCGTAGGCGACGACACCGACCGCCAGCAGCAGGGCCCCGCGCTTGGCCATCGGCACCAGTACCCGGGAGATCCACGGGTGCAGCGCATAGAAGAAGGCCTCGCAGGTGAGCGTCCACGCGGCCGGGTTGCCGGAGAAGAGGATGGCGGGGTTGGACCACCAGGCCTGGATCACGACGACCGACAGCAGGAGGATGCCGAGATCGAACGGCTTCAGAAAGCTCCCCTCCGGAACCGGCGCCAACGTGTAGAACACGGGGATCGCGATCAGGAGCGCCACCATGTGCGATGGCCAGATGCGTGCGAAGCGACGCCAGTAGAACGTCGAGGTGGGCACGTTCGGCCGCGCCGACCACGTGAGCACGAAACCGGAGAGCACGAAGAAGAACGTCACGCCGAGATAGCCGTTCAGCAGCACCGACTGCACCGAACCCGGCAGGGGTGCGAACACATTCATGTGGTACAGGAAGACCGCGAACGCTGCCCACCAGCGCAGCCCGGTGAGCGAGTCCAGCCGCTGCGTGGGCTGAGCGAGGGTGGAGGCGGAGTGCACGCGACGAGACTCTCTGATCGAGGACAGGGCTCCGGAAAGGATACAGTGCCGACCCCCGCGCCCCGTCCGTCCGCAACGCCCGCGATAGGATCGACGACATGCCGTCGCCCGACGTGGACGTGGTCATCCCCGTGCACACGCCCGCTCGTCCCATCCGCCGCGCGGTCTCCTCCGTGCTCGACACGACCGCCGCCGTGCGGGTCACCGTGGTCGCGCACAACACCGATCCCGAGGCGATCTCCGCCAACCTCGGCGACCTGGGCACGCGGCCCGAGGTGCGCGTCGTGTCGCTGCAGGACGGCATCCCCTCCCCCGCCGGGCCGATGAACCACGGCATCGCGCTGGCCGAGGCCCCGTACTTCTCGGTCATGGGCTCGGACGACGAGCTGGAGCCGGGGGCACTCGACTCCTGGCTCGCGGTCGCCCGCTCGACCGGCGCGACCACCGTCATCCCGCGCGTGCGCGTGGACGAGGCGGCCGAGCCGACACCGCCGCGACGTCGCGGACGGGTGCGGGAGCTCGACGTCGACAAGGACCGCCTCAGCTACCGCTGCATGCCGCTCGGCCTCATCGACCGGACGCGCTTCCCCGACCTGCGCTTCACCCCGGGCCTCGAGTCCGGCGAGGACCTCGAGTTCACCGCGGAGCTGTGGTTCACCGGCGCGCACATCGCCTACGACCGTACGGGCCCGGCGTACGTCGGCCACGACGATGCGGTCGACCGTGTGACCCGCACCGTCCGACCCCTGTCGGCCGACTTCGCGTTTCTCGACATCGTCGCCGCCAAGCCCTGGTACCGGGCTGCCTCGCGCTCGGCGCGCCGGGGGTTCGGCGTGAAGAACCTCCGCGTGCACCTCATGGATGCCGTCGCCTCCCGGCTGGACGCCCCGGGCGGGATCGCCGCCTACCGCGCCGAGCTGCTCGACACCGCCGCGGCGATCGAGCGGATGTCCCCCGGCGCGACCGCGCTGCTGTGCCGCGCGGACCGGAAGGTGCTCCGAGAGCTCGAGACGAGCGCGCCGTCGGCCGACCGGATCCGCGCCCTCCTCTCGGCCCGCTGGGGCGGCGGGCTCGATGCGCGGCTCACGGCGAACCCGTTCCTCGCCCTGCACCGGCACGCCCCGTACCGGACCCTGCGCGACATGATGGCGTAGGCCTCCGCGGTAGCATCGATCCGGTATGGAATCCCCACTTGTCGACGTCACGATCGCCGTCCACTCCGCCACCCGGCCCATCGCGCGCGCCGTCGCCTCGGTCATCGAAGGCACGACCGCTCCGGTGCGCGTGAACGTGGTGGCACACAACATCGACCAGGAGATCATCCGCACGAACCTCGGCACCTGGGCGGAGCACCCGGCCGTCCGGCTGCTCTCCCTCCGCGACGGCATTCCGTCGCCCGCCGGCCCGATGAACCTCGGCATGGCGGAGGCCACGGCGCGTTTCCACACCCTGCTCGGCTCCGACGACGAGTTCGCCCCTGGCGCGATCGACTCGTGGCTGGCGCTGCAGCGCGCGACGGACGCCGACGTCGTGATCGGTCGCATCCGCCTGGTGACCGGAGGCCCCGACCCGTACCCGCCCGTGCGCCGCGGACGCCGCACGACCTGCCTGAGCGCCGACCGCGACCGCCTGCACTACCGCAGCGCGCCCCTCGGCCTCATCGACCGCGAGCGCTTCGGCGACCTGCGCTTCACCGAGGGCCTCACGTCCGGCGAGGACCTGCCGTACACCTCCGAGCTGTGGATCACGGCGACGAGCATCGCCTACGACCTCTACGGGCCCCCCTACGTGGGCCACGACGACGCGGACGACCGCGTCACCTCCGCTCCGCGCGACGTGGCGGCCGACTTCGCGTTCCTCCGCGTGATCGAGGAGGCGGACTGGTTCGCGGCCGCCTCGACCGCCGACCGCCGCGCCCTGGCCGTCAAGCTGCTCCGCATCCACTTCTTCGACGCCGTGGCCGCGCGCCTGGAGACCCCGGGCATCGCCGCGGTCGCCGCCGAGCTCCTCGCCGTGGTCGACCGCGTCAGCGCCTGGGCCCCCGGAGTGCTGTCGGTGCTGTCGATCGCCGACCGCCGGGTCATGGACGAGCTGCGCCGCGGGACGCCCGATCCCGAGCGCACCCGCGCGCTGCTCGGCCGTCGGTGGATCTACCTCTCGCCCGCCGCTCAGCTCCCCCGGAACCCGTTCCTGGCGCTGCACCGGCACGCCCCCTTCCGCACGCTCGCCGCGGGCGCCCGATCGCAGCGGGTGGGGCAGCTGTGACCGCGTCGCCCCTGGTCGACGTCACGATCGCCGTCCACTCCGCCACCCGACCGATCCGTCGTGCGGTGGCCTCGGTGCTCGACGCCACCGCCGCTCCGGTGCGCGTGCTGGTGGTGGCGCACAACATCGATCCCGCCGTGATCCGCGGCAACCTCGGCGAGTACGCGGAGGACGAGCGCATGGTCCTGCTCGAGCTGCAGGACGGCATCCGCTCGCCGGCCGGACCGATGAACCTCGGCTTCGCGTCGTCCACCGCCCCGTTCATCGCGCTGCTCGGTTCCGACGACGAGTTCGCGCCCGGCGCGCTGGACTCCTGGCTGCGCATCCAGCGCGAGACCGGGGCCAGCGCCGTGATCCCGAAGATCACGCTCGTCGGGCGCCACAACAACCCGCTTCCTCCCGTGCGGAACGGACGCCGCTCGCGGCGGCTCGACGCGGCGAAGGACCGCCTCTTCTACCGCAGCGCGCCGCTCGGCCTCATCGACCGCGAGCGTTTCGGGCACCTGCGCTTCACCGAGGGCCTGTCGTCCGGAGAGGACATCGCCCTGACCGGAGAGCTGTGGTTCCGCGGGCGCGACCTCGCCGTCGACATCGACGGCCCCGCGTACGTCGGGCACGAGGACGAGGGCGACCGCGTCACGTTCACGGCGCGCCCGGTGCGCGAGGACTTCGCCTTCCTCGACGGCCTCGAGGCCGCGCCCTGGTTCCGCGCCCTCGGCCGCCGCGCCCGCACCGCAGCGGTCGTCAAGCTGCTGCGCATCCAGTTCCTCAGCGCGATCGGCGTCCGGGCGACGACGACGCCGGAGCTGGTCACGCACCAGGCCGAGCTGCGGGAGACCCTGGACCGACTCGTGGCCCTGGCCCCCGGGGCCCTGCGGCTGCTGTCGCGGGTCGACCACCGCATCATCGACGAGACCTTCTCGGCAGCGCCCGACGTGGAGCGGATCCGCATCCTCGCGAACGACCGCTGGAACCAGCGGTCACTGGGGGCGCTGCTCACGCCCAACCCGCTGTTCTCCCTGCACCCGCAGGCGATGGCACGGCTGTTCTACGCCGCGAACCGCACCGACCGGATCGTGTGACCGACCCGGTCGGGCGGCGGAGTCACGCCCGGCGCTCGAGCTCTCCGGAGAGTCCGGCCAGCAGCACCTGCTCGGCGAACGCGGGCAGCGAGGAGGCGACCTCCACGAAGGTGCCCTGAGCGGCGATCACGCCCTCGTCCATGTAGCAGATCCGGTCGTAGTCCTTGATGGTCGACAGGCGGTGCGCCACCGAGATCAGCGTGACCTCGCCCTGCAGCGACCGGATCGCCTTGGTGACCTCGTCCTCGGTCTTCGTGTCGAGAGAGCTCGTGGCCTCGTCGAGCACCAGCACCAGCGGATCGGTGTACAGCGCGCGGGCGATGCCGAGACGCTGCTGCTGACCACCGGACAGGGACACGCCCCGCTCGCCGATGCGCTCGTCGATGCCGTTCGCCCGCGACGCGACGAGCGAGCTGAGCTGCGCGCGCTCCAGGGCGTACTCCACGCGGTCCCGGTCGATCTCATCCGTCCAGGTCAGGGCGACGTTCTGCGCGATCGAGGCGTCGAACAGCGCCACCCGCTGCGGCACGTAGCCGACGCGCCCGCGCCACTGACGGAGCACGCTCGAGAGCGGGTGCCCGTCGATCTCGATGTCGCCGGTCGTGGCCTGGCTGAGGCCGAGGAGCAGGTCGATCAGCGTCGACTTGCCGGCTCCGGACGGCCCGACGATGCCCAGCGAGCTGCCGAGGGGGATGTCGAGCGAGAGCCCGCGGATGACGTCCTCGTCGGCTCCCGGGTACCGGAAGTGCACGTCCGACAGGCTGAGCAGCCGAGGGTTCTCCGCCAGCTCCGCGGTGTCGGCGGGCGTCTGCGACACCTCCATGTCCTTCTCCGCGGCGGTGAGGTCACCGATGACGTCCTGTGCCGAGGGGATGCTCGCGACACCCTGCACGATGCCACCCTGGATGCCGCTGATCGCCGGGATCAGGCGGAAGCCGGTCGCGGTGAACAGTGCGACGGACGACAACGCGGCCGCCAGACCGCCCTGCCAGTACGAGACGCCGCCGATGATCACGACGCCGCCGATGAGGGCGGACTCGAACGCGAACGACGGGACGACACCGAGGAACGACGCGTTCGCCCTGGCGCGGACCGAGTGGTGGCGGCTGTCCGTCACCAGCTGTGCGACGTCGGCGAGCCGGTTGCGGAGGCTGAGCTCCTTCAGCGCTTCCATCATCTCGGTCATCAGGATCGCGACGCGGTAGCTGTAGTTGCGGTTGACGGTGGCGGCCTCCAGCGAGCGCTTCGTCACCACCTGGTGCACGATGAGCGCCACGAGGATCAGGTACACCATGGCGATGAGCGCGGTGATCGGGTCGACCACCAGCAGCACGACGATGATCAGCACGAACGTGAAGATCGAGCTCGGGACGCGCATGAGCGGAAGCAGGAAGCCCGACATCGTGTTCGCGATGCCGCCGTCCGCGATGCGCGTGATCTCGGCGACCGTGCGCTTCGAGCGCTCCTCCCAGCTGGAGTTGATGTACGCCTTGAACATCCGGTCGCCGATCTCGAGCTCGTAGCGCGCGAACCGGCGCGTGGCGAACCAGTGCAGCGTGACCGAGAGCACCGACTTCAGGATGATGAGCGCGCAGGCGCCGAGCACCAGAAGGGGCGTCATGTCGGGTGAGACCTCGCCGATCAGCGGGAGCCGCAGCGCCCCGCCGGTCAGTGCCGGGCCGATGATCACGGCCAGCAGCGACATCGCCACCACGTCGAGTGCGGTGATGAGCGTCGTGGCGATCATGTAGCCGACGAAGTACCGCTGCGCGCCGGTCGGCAGCAGCGGGAGGAGATCCTTGAGGACCGGCCAGATGCGTTTCATGTTCTCGCGTTCAGAGGGCGACGGATGCGCCGTTGGCGGCGGAGGAGAGAGCGCCCTCGACGACCTCGAGCGTGCGCAGGCCCTGCTCCATCGTGACGACGTCGTTCGGCTTGCCGAGGACGGCGTCGCGGAAGGCTTCGTGCTCGACCCGCAGCGGCTCGCGCTTGGCGAAGGAGAACCGGGTGATGTCGCCCTCGGACACGCCGCGGAACGCGAGCATCGACTCCCACTCGAGCGGGATGGTGCCGTTGGCGTAGAACGTCAGGTCGCCGGTCGCGGTGTCGGCGATGAAGGTGCCGCGGTCGCCGGTGACGACCGTGATGCGCTCCTTCATGGGCGAGAGCCAGTTGACGAGGTGGTTGACGATCACGCCGTTGGCCAGCCGGCCGGTGACCGTGATCATGTCCTCGTAGTCGCGTCCGCTCTTGTGCGCGGTCTGCGCGAACACCGTGGTGTACTCGCTCTGCGCGACCCAGCTCGTGAGGTCGATGTCGTGGGACGCGAGGTCCTTCGCCACGCCCACGTCGGCGATGCGGGCGGGGAACGTGCTCTGGCGGCGGGTCGCGATCTGGTACACGTCACCGAGCTCCCCCGCCTCCAGGCGGCGTCGCATCTCCTGCAGCGCGGGGTTGAAGCGCTCGACGTGGCCGACGGCTCCGACCAGGCCCCGGGCGGCGAAGGCGTCCGTCATCCGGCGCCCCGCCTCGAGCGAGTGCGCGATCGGCTTCTCGACGAGGGTGTGCACCCCGGCGTCGGCCAGCTTGAGCGCCGCGTCCTCGTGGAACGCGGTCGGCACGGCGACCACGGCGATGTCGATACCGGCGGCGATGAGCGCCTCGATGTCGGGGAGGATCTCGAGCTCGCCCGCGACCTTGTGCGGGTCACCGCCCGGGTCGGCGATCGCGACCAGGTCGATGCCCTCCACGTCACGCAGCACGCGGGCGTGGTTGCGGCCCATCATCCCGGCGCCGAGCAGTCCGGCGCGCAGATTCGCCGCCATCAGGCGCCTGCCCCCGCGACGGCGTTCACCGCGGTGACGATGCGCTCGAGGTCGTCCTGACTGAGCGACGGGTGCACCGGCAGCGAGGCGACCTCGCGGGCGGCACGCTCGGTCTCGGGGAGGTCGAGGCCCGGGGCGAAGCGCGTGAGCGAGGGCAGCCGGTGGTTCGGGATCGGGTAGTACACGCCGGCGCCGACGTTGTGCTCGTTCTTGAGCGCCGCCACGAAGCCGTCGCGGTCCTCCGGCACCCGGACCGTGTACTGGTGGTACACGTGCACGGCACCGTCGGCGACCGGGGGCACGACCACGCCGCGCAGGTTCGCGTCCAGGAAGGCCGCGTTCTGCTGACGGGTCTTCGTCCAGGCGTCGACCTTGTGCAGCTGCACCCGGCCGATCGCGGCGTGGATGTCGGTCATGCGGGCGTTGAAGCCGATGATCTCGTTCTCGTACTGCCGCTCCATGCCCTGGTTGCGCAGGAGCTTGACCTGACGGGCGATCTCGTCCGTGGCCGTGGTGACCATGCCGCCTTCGCCGCTGGTCATGTTCTTGGTCGGGTAGAGGCTGAACATCGCGAAGTCGCCGAACGAGCCGACCGGGCGGCCGTCGAGCGAGGCGCCGTGCGCCTGCGCGGCGTCCTCGTACAGGGCCACGCCGCGCTCGGCGGCCAGGGCCTCCAGCTCGCGCATGCGGGCGGGGTGACCGTATAGGTGCACCGGGAGGATGCCCTTGGTCTTCGGCGTGATTGCGGCCGCGACGGCCTCGGGGTCGAGCGTGAAGGTCTCCGGCTCGATGTCGACGAACACCGGGGTGCCGCCGGTGAGGGCCACGGAGTTGCCCGTCGCCGCGAACGTGAACGACGGCACGATGACCTCGTCGCCGGGGCCGACGCCCGCGGCGAGCAGACCCAGGTGCAGACCGGCGGTGCCGGAGTTCACGGCAACGGAGGGCCGCCCCGGCACGAAGTGCGCCGAGAACTCCTGCTCGAACGCGGCGACCTCGGGGCCCTGCGCGACCATGCCGCTGCGCAGCACCCGATCGACGGCCTCGCGCTCTTCGTCGCCGATGATCGGCTTGGCGGGGGGAATGAACTCGCTCACACGGTCTCCTTGGTCAGTGTTCCGTCTGTCTCGGTGTACCGTCCGCCGGTCGCGGGGCACACCCAGGTCTTGTCGTCGTCGGCGCGCGTGAGGGGAACGCCCGCTTCGCCCACCCAGCCGATGCGGCGCGCCGGCACCCCGGCCACGAGCGCGTAGGAGGGGACGTCCTTCACCACGACGGCCCCGGCCGCCACCGTCGCCCAGGCGCCGATGGTCACGGGCGCGACGCAGGTCGCCCTGGCACCGATCGAGGCGCCACGCTCGATCGTGACGCCGACGGGCTCCCAGTCGTGCGCGCTCTTCTGCGTGCCGTCGGCGTTGATCGCCCGCGGGTACGTGTCGTTCGTGAGCACGACGGCCGGTCCGATGAACACGCCGTCGCCGAGTCGAGCGGGCTCGTACACGAGCGCGTAGTTCTGCACCTTGCAGTTGTCGCCCATGACGACACCGGTGCCGATGTAGGCGCCGCGGCCGACGATGCAGTTCTCGCCGAGCTGCGCGTCTTCCCTCACCTGGGCCAGATGCCAGATCGAGCTCCCTGCTCCGATCTTCGCCTCGGGGGACACATCGGCCGAATCGACGATCCGGACGTCGGTCGGTGAGGGCATGCGGGATTCTCCTCGCGGCTCGGGAAGGGGACTCGGTCATCCTATCTGCTCGCACAGGCGTTTCCTGAGAGGATAGG
Source organism: Microbacterium sp. K41 (assembly GCF_004794395.1). Lineage (NCBI taxonomy): Bacteria > Bacillati > Actinomycetota > Actinomycetes > Micrococcales > Microbacteriaceae > Microbacterium > Microbacterium sp. K41. The sequence goes on from NZ_SSDO01000511.1 coordinate 22,514, forward strand.
GGTGTGACCAACCCAGCCACTCCCGACCCGCATACCTGGGTTGTCGTACCGCTGTACAACGAAGCAAGCGTCATCGCCGGCGTCATCGCGGGGGTCCTCCCCCACTTCCCGAACATCGTGTGCATCGACGACGGCTCCACCGACGGCTCCCTGGAGGTGGCTCGACGCGCCGGAGCCCACATCGTCGAGCACCCGATCAACCTCGGTCAGGGTGCGGCCCTGCAGACGGGCATCGAGTACGCCCTGTCCCAGCCGGGCTGCGAGTACATCGTGACCTTCGATGCCGACGGCCAGCACCGCATCGACGACGCGGTGGCGATGGTCGCCGCGGCGCGTGCCAGCGGCGCGGCGATCGTGTTCGGCTCGCGCTTCCTCGACGACCGGACGAACCCGGGCTGGATGAAGCGCGTGATCCTGAAGACCGCGGTGTGGGTGACCAACATGACCACGAGCGTCAAGCTCACCGACGCGCACAACGGCCTTCGCGTCATCCGCGCCGACGCCGCCGCGCGCCTGCAGCTCAAGCAGGACCGGATGGCGCACGCCACCGAGATCGTGCTGCAGCTCGGCGACACGGGGCTGCCGTGGATCGAGCACCCGGTCGAGCTCCTCTACACCGACTACTCCAAATCGAAGGGCCAATCGGTGCTCAACTCCGTCAACATCCTCGTCGACCTGATCGTGCGGTGAACGCCATGTGGATCCAGATCCTTCTCATCGCGGCCGTCATCGCCATCGGCGCCGTGTTCATGCGCCGGACCGGTGCGGACAGCCACCTGGCGATCCGCCGTCTCCTGTACGGCGGCTTCGTGCTCGTGGCGATCGTGTCGATCCTGTTCCCGCAGTGGCTCACCTGGGTCGCGAACCTCGTGGGCGTCGGGCGCGGTACCGACCTGCTGCTGTACGCGCTGGTGGTCATCTTCATGGTCTTCGTCTACACGCAGTCGAGGAGGAACGCCGCGCAGCAGCGCAGCCTCACCCTGCTCGCGCGCAAGCTCGCGCTGCTGCAGGCGTCGCAGGACCCGCAGGACGGCGCGCGTCGTGCCGCCCCGGACGACGGCCAGCCCGAGGATTAGCCGCAGGCGGTGATCCGCCAGAGGCTCGCGTCGCCCTCCGAGGCGACCTCCTCGAATCCCGGCCGGTCCTTGAAGTCGGTCATGCCGGGCATGAGGTACTCGCCGGGACCGGTGCCGCCGATGCCGAAGTCGAGCACGTAGTCCGGGTCGCCGTAGGCGGCGAGGGCCTCGCACACCGCGGGGTCCTCCGCGGCGTCACGCAGGTGCGCGGCGATCACGTCCCACGCGGCGGACTGCGGCGGCGCCCACGTGCGGGGGACGATGTCGCGCTCCCCGAGCACGTAGGCGAAGCCGGCTCCCGTGGAGGGGTTCGCGATGATCAGCGAATCCCGCGACACGAGGTCGGGAAGCTCGGTGAGCAGGCGGTACTCGTCGTCGGAGAGGTAGCTGTCGGCGTTCATCGCGTAGCGGGACTGCTCGTCCGTCTCGTCCGCGACGCGCAGCAGCACCACCGGGGAGAGCGCGACGTTGACGATCCCGACCACGGCGACGACCACCAGCGAGACCAGCGCGACCGCGTCGCGACGCGCTCCCGTGAGCCTCGGGACCGCGGCGGACACCATCCGCACGATCATGGCGAGGCCGAAGGCGGCGAGGGGGACGACGACGATCGGCACCATCGCCGCGAGCCGGAAGGAGTCGCCGTACCAGGGACCGGTGAGGGCCCTCTTGATGAAGGGAAGGTCGGTGCCGACGCTCACGATGTAGAGCAGCGAGAACCCGGCCCATCCCACCGCCAGCCACCGCAGTCGCCGGTCGCGCACGGCGGCGATCAATCCGGCCAGCAGCAGCACGCTCATCCCCCACGCCGCGGGCAGCAGCGAGTGGCTGTTCACCAGCACGTCGGCGATCGCGCCGAACACGCCGCGGTACGACCGCCACAGCACCGGTCCGGCGAGGTAGGCCAGGACGAGCCACACGACGCCCACCGCGGCCCAGCCGACCACGATCACGCTCCACCGCAGCACAGGGCGCGCGCCGGGGCGGCGGATGCCGAGCAGCAGGCTCCCGGAGAACCACAGCATCACCAGCGCACCCCACGTGAGCACGGACGACGGCTGCGACAGCGTGGCCGCCGTCACCGCCAGGAGCGCGGCGACGCCCGGACCCGCAGCGGCGAGAAGGCGTTCACCGCGCCGTGCGCCCCGCCACGACCGCACCGCGACGATCGTGAGGGCGACCGCGGCGGGGACGACGGCGAGCGAGAGGGCGTAGGGGTACAGGACACCCCACTCGAACATGAGCTGCGGGAACGCCATCAGGCCCGCCGACAACCCGGCCGCCAGCGCCGTGACCAGTGCATCCCCGCGGCTGACGACGTGGGCGAGCAGCGACACGCTCAGCGGCCACACCACCGCGGCGATCACCAGCGCGACGATGTTGGCCGCGACCGGGATCGAGCCGATGTCCAGAGCCACCAGCGAGGTCATGGCGTGCCAGGCCGCGGGATAGAAGGTGGATCCGCCCAGCAGCCCGGAGAGGTCGAGCGACGAGACCGTGCCGGACTCGGCGGCCCAGCGCAGCGCGTTCAGGTGGAAGACGGCGTCGTTCGTCTGGGAGATCGCGGTCGGCGTGCCGACGTACGCCATCAATCGGGCCGCGTTGAGGCCGCCGCCGACGATGAGGCCGACGGCCAGGAGCGCGAGGTGCCGCGGCTGCCGTCGTGGCACGTCGGCCACGCTGCGACCGCGACGAAGCAGCAGCGACACCGCGAACACCACCGCCACGACGACCGCGACCGCGATGCCGACAGAAGCGAGAGCCCAGTGCACCCCGAGGAACGGGAAGACGATGGCCAGCACCGCGAGCGTGCCGACCGAGAGGCTCGGGGCCGACGCCCAGAGCGTCAACCCGCGCAGACGGAGAGCGGCGCCCAGCAGAAGACCGGGGACGAAGAAGACGAGGAGCGTCAGGGCGATCAGCCCCGACTGCGCGACCCAGTCGCCGATCATTCGTCGACCAACGCGATCGCGCCCTCGATCTCGCCGTCGTACACGACCTCGCCCTTGTTGATCACCACGCCTCGGGTGCAGAGCTCACGCACCATCTCCATGTCGTGGCTCACGACGACGAGGGTCTTCTTCTGCGCGATCAGCTCGCCGAACTTCTGCCGGCACTTCTCCCGGAAGGGCGCGTCGCCGACCGACAGGATCTCGTCGACGAGCAGCACGTCCAGCTCGACGTGGATCGCCACGGAGAACGCGAGCCGCATGAACATGCCGGAGGAGTAGTGCTTGACCTCCTGGTCGATGAACTGCTCGATCTCGCTGAACGCGACGATCTCGTCGTAGCGCTCCTCGATCTCCTTGCGCTGCATGCCCAGGATCGCCGCGTTGAGGAACACGTTCTCGCGCCCGGACAGCTCGGGGTGGAAGCCGGCACCGACCTCGATGAGACCCGCGACCCTGCCGCGCGTGAGCACCTCGCCCGCGTCGGGTTCCATGACCCCCGAGATGAGCTTGAGGAGAGTGGACTTGCCCGAGCCGTTGAGCCCGAGGATCGCGACCGACTCCCCCTCGTTGATGACGAGGTCGAGCCCCTTGAGCGCCTCGAAGGTGCTGGAGGTCTTGCGACGCCGGATCCAGGCGACCACGGTGTCCTTGAGCGACAGCGCGTGGTTCAGCGTGAAGTTCTTCCGCACACCGTCGACGACGATGCTCGGGCGGGGGGCGATGGCGGTACTCATAGGTCCTGCGCGAACCTTCCCTCGAGTCGGCGGAAGACGAGCTGCCCGATCAGCAGCGTGCCCAGGGCGATCAGGAACGTCCACAGCGTGTTCCAGCCGAGGCCGGGCGGCAGCGGCATGGTCGTCTCGGTGACCGGACGCCAGAAGGCGTAGTGGAACAGCTCGACGCCCTGCGTGATCGGGTTGAGCATGTAGAGCTCGAGGATCCAGTCCGGCCAGCCGAGCGTGCGGACGGCCTCCTGCACCATCGTCCACGCGTAGAGCACGGGCGAGGCCCAGGTCGCGAGCAGGAGCAGCAGCTCGACGATGTTCTCCGCGTCACGGAACCGCACGTTGATCGCGCCGAAGAACAGGCCGAGCCCCAGCGCGAACAGCGTGACGATGACGATGCCCGCCAGCGCGGCGAGCACCGAGAGCACGGTGATCCCGGGGATCCAGCCGAGGAAGAGGCACACGATCAGCAGCAGGGCCAGCTGCGGGAGGAAGTGGATGAACGCCACCAGCACGGCGGAGACGGCGAAGAGCTGCCGCGGCAGGAACACCTTCCGCACGAGCGGGGCGTTGTTCACGATCGACGTCGTCGCGTTCTTGAACGCCTCGGAGAAGAGGTTGATGACGACGATGCCCGAGAACAGGTAGACGGGGTAGCTCTCGATGTTCCTGTTCAGGCTGAGGAACAATCCGAGGACCACCCAGAACACCAGGAACTGCGCCCCGGGTCGCACGTACGACCAGGTCCAGCCGAGCACCGAGTTGCGGTAGCGGGTGGTGACGCCGGTCCGCACGAGCAGGTACAGCAGATACCGCCAGCGCACCACATCGATCAGACCGCGACTCGTGCCGGGGGTGTCGAAGGAGGAACGCGGGACGACGGCGAAAAGATCTCGGGTATCTGTCACGGCCCCACTCATTCAGCTGCGGCGGCGGTCGCCGCGGCGCACTCCAGTATCCTATGGCACCCGTCCGGACGCCTTCACGGCACGCGCTCAGCCGAGGGCGGTGAGCGTGTTCCAGCCGTTCCCGATCACGCCGCTCGCGCCCCAGCCGCCACGGCCGTCACCGCGGAACAGGTAGAGGTTGCCGTTCGTGTGCCGCCCGAGGAGGTCGGAGGTGCCGTCGCCGTCGAAGTCGCCGGGGCTGAACAGGGCGTTGAAGCCGCCCCACCCGACACCGATCTGACGCGGCGTGCCCCAGCCGCCCGTGCCGTTGGTCGGGTACACCCACAGGCGCGCGTCGGTCGTGCGCATGATGAGGTCCGCCCGACCGTCGCCGTCGAAGTCGCCGCCGTTGACGGCCATGTCGAAGCCGCCCCAGCCGTAGCCGATCTGGATGGCCTGGCTCGCCCAGCCGCCCCTGCCGTCACCGCGGTAGTACACGAGGTGGCCGGCGGAGTTGCGCGCGATCATGTCGGTGTTGCGGTCGCCGTCGAAGTCGATGCCGCCCACGAGGAGCGTGTGGTTCTGCCAGCCGTTGCCGATCACGACGGGCTGCCCGTAGCCGCCCGCGACACCGGGGATCAGCCAGAGCCGTCCGTCGGGGGTCACCCGACCGAGGTCGCGGTACCCGTCGCCGTTGAAGTCGCCCATGGGGATCAGTCGGTCGCCCGCCGTCCACCCCGAGCCGATCTGCTGGGAGCCGCGCCAGGCACCGGCGCCGTTCCCGCGGTAGAGGTTGAGGTTCCCCTGCGCAGTGAGCCCGAGCACGTCGGGTCCGCCGTCACGGTCGACGTCGCCCACGCCCGATGGCATGGCCCGCGGCTTGGTGACGAGGTCGCCCGAACCGGTCAGCGCCGACAGGATCTGCCAGCCGTTGCCGATCTTGCCGCTCGACGTGATCGCTCCCCGTCCGTCGCCGGGGTACATGTAGAGGTCGCCGTTCGCGGTGCGCGCCGCCACGTCGTTGACGCCGTCGCCCGTGAAGTCGCCCGGCACGAAGATCGCGGTCATGCCGCCCCAGCCCTGCCCGAGCTGACGGGAGCCGGTCCAGCCGCCGCCGCCGTCTCCGTAGTAGGCGAACAGTCGACCGGCGGCGTCCCTGCCGATGAGGTCGGGGTTGCCGTCGCCGTTGAGGTCGATGTTGCCGACGAGCATGTTCATGCCTGCCCACCCCCAGCCGACGCGGATCGCAGGCAGGAGGCCGCCCTTGTCGTTGCCGCGCCACAGCATGAGGTCGCCGTTCTTGGCGGTGGTGAGCACGTCGGGGATGCCGTCGCCGTCGAGGTCGCCCGCGGCGGTGGAGAGCACCACGCCGCTCCAGTCCAGGTTCAGCGACTGCGGTGCCGAGAAGCTGGCGCCGCTGCCGCGCATCACCGAGACGCCGTTGCCCTGGCGGATGATGAGGTCGCGCGTGCCGCTGCCGTCGAGATCGCCGACCACCATGGCCGCGCTGACCCCGGTCAGGCCGCTCGCGAGCTGCTTGCGGTTGCCCCACACGTTCTTCGCGAACGGGTATCCCCACAGCACGCCGGCACTGTCGACGCCGACCATGTACGACGAGGAGCTGACCGAGGCGAGCGAGGGCACCTGGGGCGCCTGGGTGGAGCCGAACCAGTCGGTGAAGTAGTTGTAGAAGTTGCGGTTGCCGTAGGCCGAGCAGGTGTCGCCGTCGCCGTATCCGGCGCGCAGCGCCGCGGCGTTCGGCTGATACGGCGTGTAGTAGTAGAGGGCCGAGGTCGCCTTGTTGGCGATGTACACCGGCGAGGAGCCGCACGCGCGGTTCGGGTTGAAGAGGATGTTCCAGGTGCGGCCGGGCGCGTAGTACTGGAACCACTTGCCCTCCATGTAGATCTGCATCTGGCGGGCGGCGCCGTAGATCTGGTGGAAGAAGCCGACGTACTGCGGGTCGCAGGGCGCGTCGTCCGGGCAGCCCTGTCCGAGCGCGATGTCGTAGCGCCAGGCGCTGGGCCACGTGTGGTTGACCAGGCTCTGCTCCTTCTGGAGCATCACGATGAGCACCTGCGGGTTGATCCCGCACGACTGCGCTGCACGGTAGATGATGCGCGCGGCACTCTCGTTCGCGGCGCCGGTGTATCCGTCGCAGTACTGGTCGGCGGCCCGAGTGACCGTGGTCATCTTGAAGTCCTTGATGCACACGATGGGACGACCGTCCTCGTCGGTGCCGCCGAGGCACCGCGAGACGCGCGCGTTGAAGAAGGCCTGGATCTGCGCCTCCGTCATCGTGTCCTTGTTGGTGAAGACGGCGTCGCTGATGATGTTGCCGGGCGTGAAGCCGGCGAGCGTGCTCTTCGCGATCCCCGACGCCGCGGGGGCGCCGACCGCGCGGGCGACGGGCGCGGAAGCGGAAGCGGCGGCCGTCGCGGCGGTGGCCGGCACGACGGTGCCGACGAGGAGGGCGGAGACGGCGAGGAAACAGGTGAGGAGTCGGGAGGTCCTCAGGGTGTTTCGCGAGCGTGGGGCACGTCGAGACATGTGACCAGTGTGACGGAAGTTGCGGGATGATGCCACTGTTGCGACGTTTCCACCAGGGGAATTCGGCGTGTCGCTCGATTGTGCAGCGTCTTCTCAGCCGTTCACAGGTCGGCGTGCAGGCTCCACACCCTCTCCGCCGCGCCCGCCCAGGAGAACGCGCGCGAACGGTCCGATGCAAGCACCCGCAAGCGCGCAGAACCGTTGCCCGCCGCATCGGCGAGCGCGTCGGGCAGGTCGTCCGGCGCGGCGAACATCCCGCCGTCCGCGATCACGTCACGGTGGCACCCGGTATCGCTCGCCACGACGGGCACCCCGACGGTGAGCGCCTCGACGGCGCGCCACGGCCACCCCGCGACCGTCCTCGTCGCCGCATAGGCGGACGCCCCCGAGAGCACGGCAGCGCGGTCCGCTGCCGAC
>NZ_SSDO01000512.1:0-11216 GCF_004794395.1 Microbacterium sp. K41
CGGCGAACGCGCGCACGCACGCGGCGCCGATCCCGCTCGCTCCGCCCGTCACGAGGGCCCGGCGTCCGCGCAGATCCGTCATGCGGCGGCCTTCTCCGCGTCCAGCCGTGCCGCGATGCGCGCCGCGTCCTCGTCGTCGATCGCCTGCAGGGAGATGCCGGTGGTCTCGCGCAGCGACAGCACGGCGATCGCCGTGACCACGCAGGCGATCACGATGTAGATCGCGATCGGCAACCAGGAGCCGAAGTCGCGCAGCCACTGGATCGCCAGGATCGGGGCGAGCGAGCCGGCGAGGATCGCCGTCACCTGCGAGCCCAGCGAGACGCCCGAGTAGCGCATGCGCGTCGGGAACAGCTCCGCCATCACGGCCGGCTGCGGCGCGTACATGAACGCGTGGAAGCAGAGCCCGATCGTCACCGCCAGCACGATCAGCACCGGGTTGAGGGTGTCGAACAGCGGGAAGGCGAAGAACGCCCACGTCGCGCTGAGGATCGCGCCGGTCAGGTACACGGGCTTGCGGCCCCAGCGGTCGGCGAGCCGGCCGAGCTGCGGGATGACCGCGAAGTGCACCACGTGTGCGATCAGCAGCGCCAGCAGCAGCTGGCTGGTGTCGTACTCGTGCACGGTCTTGAGGTACACGATCGTGAAGCTGACGACGATGTAGTAGACGATGTTCTCCGCGAACCGGAGGCCCATGGCCTGCACGATGCCGACCGGGTAGCGGCGCAGCACCTCGACGACGCCGTAGGAGGTGGCCTTCTCGGTCTCGACCTGGGCCTTCGCCTCCAGGAAGATCGGCGCCTCCTCCACGTGACGGCGGATGTAGTAGCCGACGAGGACGATCACGGCGGACAGCCAGAACGCGATGCGCCAGCCCCACTCGAGGAACGCGGCGGAGCTCATGACCCACGAGCTCACGAGCAGCACGAGCGTGGCGAGCAGGTTGCCCACCGGGACGGCGGCCTGCGGCCAGCTCGACCAGAACGCACGCGAGCGGTCGGGGCTCTGCTCCGCGACCAGCAGCACCGCGCCGCCCCACTCGCCGCCGACCGCGAAGCCCTGGATGAACCGCAGCGCCACGAGCATCGCGGGGGCCCAGTAGCCGATGCTCTGGAACCCGGGCAGGCAGCCCATCAGGAACGTCGCGGCGCCGACGATGATGATCGTGGCCTGCAGGGTGGGCTTGCGGCCGAAGCGGTCGCCGATCTGCCCGAACACGATGCCGCCGAGCGGGCGCGCGATGAAGCCGACCGCGTAGGTGACGAAGGCGGCGATGATGCCGTCGAGCGGGGAGCCGGTCGCGGGGAAGAAGTAGGTGCCGAACACCAGGCTCGCGGCGGTGGCGTAGAGGAAGAACTCGTACCACTCGACGACGGTGCCGGCCATGGAGGCCGCGACGACGCGCTTGAGCTTCGACGGGGGTGCGGCGGTCGGGGATGCAGCAGTGGGGGATGCCATGTCTCTCCTTCGGGTGTCGACGGTGACACCTCCCGACCAGTGTCGGCGGGCGCTGAGGCTGCAGCAATGCCCAGTCACGCGCAGCCCCTGTGCATAATTGCAGAATGGAGGCGACGAGGCGACCCCGGGCTGACGACCTGCTCGTGCTGCTCGCGGTCGCCCGCACCGGCCGCTACACGAGCGCCGCGACGCACCTCGGCCTCGACCACACCACGGTCGCCCGGCGCATCGCCGCCCTGGAAGACGCCCTCGGCGGACGGGTCGTGGCCCAGTCCGCGTCCGGATGGGAGCTCACCGACCTCGGGCGCACCGCCGCCGAGACCGGAGGACGCATCGAGGCCGCACTGTCGCAGCTCGACGACGGCGGCGGTGAGACCCCCGACCCGGTCGCGGGCGTCGTGCGGATGTCGGCCACGGACGGCTTCAGCGCCTACATCGCGGCGCCCGCCATCGCCGACCTGCGCCTCGAGCATCCGCGGCTGACCGTCGAGATCGTCGCCGCGACGCGTCGGGCGGCCGAGCACCGCGCCGGGCTCGACCTGGAGGTGGTGGTCGGCGCACCCCAGACCCGCAGAGCCCACGCGGTGAAGCTCGGCACCTACACCCTCGGCATGTACGCCTCGCGCGACTACCTCGCGCGCACGGGCACGCCGGCCACGCGGGAGGAGCTGGAGCGGCATCGCCTGGTGTACTTCGTCGACTCGATGCTGCAGGTGGACGCACTCGACCTCCCGCGCCGGCTCGTGCCCGGGATGCAGGACGGCCTCACGTCGACGAACGTGTTCGTGCACGTGGAGGCGACCAGGGCGGGCGCGGGCATCGGGCTGCTGCCGTGCTTCGCCGCCGACCGCCACGACGACCTGGTGCGACTGCTGCCGTCGGTGTTCGCCGAGAAGCTGCCGTACTACATGGTCGCCCGGCCCGAGTCGCTACGGCTCCCCGCGGTCGCCGCCCTCGCCGACGCGCTGCGCGCCCGCACCCGCGCCTCCCGGGCAATGCTCGACGGCCTCACCGCCTGAGCGTCGCGCGGTCAGGCGAGCCCGAGGGACAGGAGCTCGGCGGGGTCGAGCATGCGCGAGCGGATGAGGAACCGCAGACCCGTCGGGCCCTCCACGCTGAAGCCGGCGCCGCGACCGGGGACCACGTCGATCGTGAGGTGCGTGTACTTCCAGTACTCGAACTGCGACGCCGACATGAACACTTCCACGGGCTCGGTCAGCCCCACGTCGAGCCGTCCGAGCAGCACATCGCCCGGACCGGTGAGGAACATCCCCACGGGGTAGCACATGGGCGCGGAGCCGTCGCAGCAGCCGCCCGACTGGTGGAACATGAGCGGACCGTGCTGCGCGGTCAGTTCACGCACGAGTGCGGCCGCGGGCTCCGTCACCGCGACCCGCTCGGAGGTGCTCTCCGTCATGTGCCCGTCCTTCCGTCGTGCCGGTCGTCGAGCGAGACCCCGCCGCTCGCGGGTCGCTCGCTCGACGACCGGAGTATCCCGGGCGGACGCTGCCGCGCCCGCCCGGGAGGCGGATCAGAAGAAGCCCATCGGGCCCTCGGCGTACGACACCAGGAGGTTCTTCGTCTGCTGGTAGTGGTCGAGCATCATCTTGTGGTTCTCCCGGCCGACGCCGGACTGCTTGTACCCGCCGAACGCGGCGTGCGCCGGGTACTGGTGGTACGTGTTCGTCCACACCCGGCCGGCCTCGATCGCCCGGCCGGCGCGGTAGGCCGTGTCGCCGCTGCGGCTCCACACCCCGGCGCCGAGACCGTACAGGGTGTCGTTGGCGATCGAGATCGCGTCGGCGAAGTCGTCGAACGAGGTGACCGACAGCACAGGACCGAAGATCTCCTCCTGGAAGATGCGCATGTCGTTCGTGCCCTCGAACACGGTCGGCTGCACGTAGAACCCGTCGCTCAGGTCGCCGCCGAGGTCGGCCCGCTCACCGCCCGCGAGCAGTCGCGCCCCGCCCTGCTTCCCGATGTCGATGTAGCTAAGGATCTTCTCCAGCTGGTCGTTCGACGCCTGCGCGCCGATCATCGTCGCCGGGTCGAGCGGGTTGCCCTGCACGACCTTCTTCACCCGCTCCAGCCCGTCGGCGAGGAAGCCGTCGTAGATCGAGCGCTGGATGAGCGCCCGCGACGGACACGTGCACACCTCGCCCTGGTTCAGCGCGAACATCGTGAAGCCCTCGAGCGCCTTGTCGTAGAACGGGTCGGTCGTGGAGCGCGCGACGTCTTCGAAGAACACGTTCGGGCTCTTGCCTCCCAGTTCCAGCGTCACCGGGATGAGGTTCTGCGACGCGTACTGCATGATCAGCCGCCCGGTCGTGGTCTCGCCCGTGAACGCCACCTTGCGGATGCGCCTGTGCTGCGCGAGCGGCGCCCCGGCCTCGATGCCGAACCCGTTCACGATGTTCACGACGCCGGCCGGGATGAGGTCGCCGATCAGGTCGAACAGGAACAGGATCGAGGCGGGGGTCTGCTCGGCCGGCTTGATGACGATGCAGTTGCCCGCGGCGAGCGCCGGCGCCAGCTTCCACACGGCCATCAGGATCGGGAAGTTCCACGGGATGATCTGTCCGACCACGCCCAGCGGCTCGTGGAAGTGGTACGCGACGGTGTTCTCGTCGAGCTGGCTGATGCCGCCCTCCTGCGCCCGCAGGACCCCGGCGAAGTAGCGGAAGTGGTCGATCGCGAGGGGGATGTCGGCGGCGAGGGTCTCGCGCACGGGCTTGCCGTTCTCCCAGGTCTCGGCGACCGCGATGGCCTCCAGGTGCTGCTCCATCCGGTCGGCGATGCGGTTCAGCAGCACCGAGCGCTCGGCGGGGCTGGTCTTGCCCCAGGTGGCGAACGCCTTCCACGCCACGTCGACCGCGCGGTCGACGTCTTCGCTCGTGCCGCGGCCCACCTCGGTGAAGGGCTTGCCGTTGACCGGGCTGATGTTCTCGAAGTACTGGCCCTTCACGGGCTCGACGAACTCGCCGCCGATGTAGTGCCCGTAGCGGGGGCGATAGGTGGCCACGGCACCGGGCTGCCCCGGAGCGGCGTAGGCGAGGGACACGTCTTCTTCGACGATGGTCATGGGGTCTCCTTCGACGGGTGGGCCGCGGCCTCGATGCTCAGCGGCTGTCTCCGACGGTAGGCGGCTCCCCGTTGCAGCCCCGTGCGCAACGTTGCAGGAGGTTGCAGCCTCAGGGAAGAGCGGCGAGGAAGGCGCGGAACCGCTCGGCCATCGCCCCCGGCACCTCGGCGATCGTGAAGTGCCCGCCGTGCTCGAGCCGCTCGAACACGCGCAGGTCGCGGTAGTAGCCGCGGGCGAGCCCCTCGGGGTAGTCGTGCTCGTGGCGCTGGATGAACACCGCGGCGGGGACCGTGACCGGCGGCATCGGGGCCGGAGTGTCGGCGCCCTCGTAGTACGGCCGGAAGGAGCTCGCGATGCTCTGCGTGACCCAGTAGATCATCGCCTCGGTGAGGATGCGGTCGCGCGAGATCACGGCCTGCACGGCCGCCGGGTCGTCGCCGTCGGTGTCGGCCCACTCCGATAGCTTCTCGGCGATCCACGCGAGCAGCCCCGCCGGGGAGTCGTTGAGCGCCGCGGCCAGGGTGTCGGGCCGCGCCCACTGCACGTGCCCGTACGACCCGTTCGGTCCGTGCTCGGCGTCGAGCCGGGCGAAGAACGCCTGCACCTCCGGGTCGTCGCTGGCCGCCCGCTCCTCCGGCGTGCCGAAGTGCGCATGGGTCGCGACGATGCCCGCCACCCGATCGGGGTATGACGCGGCGATCAGATCGCTCACGTTCGCCGAGACGTCTTCGCCGTAGGTGACGTAGGAGTCGTAGCCCAGCACCTCGGTCATCAGCCGGTGCATCGTGGCGGCGAAGCGCCGCTCGTCGGCCGGACCGTCGGCGTAGGGCTGCGAGAACGCGAAACCGGGCAGGCTGGCGACCACCACGTGGACGTCGTCGAGGAGCGCCGCGGCGTCGAGCTGCAGCGCGAACGTGTGCGGCCAGCCGTGCATGAGGAGCAGCGCCGGGGCGTCGGTCCGCTCGGAGCGCAGGTGCGCGAAGTGGACGTCGGTGCCGTCGACCTCGGCGAGGAACTGCGGGAAGCCGTTGAGCCACTCCTCCCGCGCCCGCCAGTCCCACTCCGCCCAGGACTGCACGAGCTCGCGCAGCCAGGCCGCGCTCATGCCGGAGCGCATGCGCCGGGGTGAGTCGTCGAGCAGCCGCGCGCGTCGAAGGCGGGCGCGCAGATCGTCGAGCACCTCGTCGGACACGTGCACGCGGAACGGACGGATCTCGGTCATGCCCGGACGCTACGCGGGGCCACCGACAGCGCGTTCGATGCGGGTGACCAGGCCCGCCCGCCGCGGCGAGCGCGCGGGCAGCATCTCCAGCGCGAGCCGCAGCACCTCCGCGTCTTCCCGCCCCTCGGGGATGTCCGCGTACGCGAGCAGCACGTCGAGACTCGCCTCCGACAGCATCGCCTCCCGGAGCGCGGCGCGCACGGTGTCGCGGAACTCCTCCACCCCCGGTGAGGTCGACTCGGGCAGCACGGCGCCGCGGTAGGCGGTGAGCGCGACGCGGTGGGCGCCGCGGTCGAGCAGCGACAGCACGTCGTGGGCGTCGGTCTCGAGCGGCACGGGCAGCCGGTACGGGCGGGACTCGGGCACCAGGTCGGGAGCCGCGCGCTCCAGCACCTTCCGCAGCCGCACCATCTCCGGGCGCAGGGTGTCGGGCGACACGTCGGGCCCGTACACCAGCTCGCACAGCCGTTCGGCGGAGAGCCCCTGCCGGTGCACCGCGAGCATCAGGAGGATGGCGGCGTGCCGCGCGCTCAGCTCGATCACCGCCTCCTCGTGCGCGGACTCCGTCTCCAGCCGCGCGCGGTCGCGGCCGAGCACGTGCAGCCGCGCGCGGGCGGTCGCCGTCGCTCGGGGCTTCGGGGAGGGACGGCTGCGCGGGGATTCGGCGCGCCGCCGCAGCCGGGCCACCATCAGCTCGGACTCGACGGCACGGGCGGTCGCGTCAACGAGCAGCCGGGCCTGCGGGGTGACGACCTCGGCGCCGCCGGTGATGTCGATCACGCCGAGCACCCGCTGGGTCTCCGGGTCGCGCACGGGCGCCGCGCTGCACGACCACGGGTGCACGAGCCGGTTGTAGTGCTCGGCGCCGCGGATCTGCACCGACTGCCCGAGGGCGAGCGCGGTGCCCGGTGCGCTGGTGCCCACGGCGGACTCCGACCAGTTCGCCCCCGCCACGAAGCCCATGCCGTCGGTGAGCGAGCGCAGCTGCGCGTCGCCCTCGATCCACAGCAGCCGACCGGCCTGGTCGCCGACGGCGATCACGACCCCGGAGTCCTCCGAGGAGCCCGGCAGCAGCAGGGCACGGATCAGGTCCATCGCGGAGGCGAGCGGATGCGCGAGGCGGTACTCCTCCAGCTCCTCGGCGTGCAGGTCGAGCGGCGGAAGCCCTTCCGGTCCGACGCGACCCCGCCATGACCGCTCCCACGACTCCCGGACGAGCGGGCGCACCTCCTGCAGGCGGCGGTCGTCGAGGTTCCCGGCGATCAGCTCCTCGTGCGCACGCTCGACGAGCAGGCGCGGGGCCTCGGGGAGAGACCCGTGGGTTCCCTGCCACGGTGCAGACACGCGATCTCCTTCGTCGAGAACGGGCGTGCCCTCAGTGTAGGAGCGTTGGACCTGCGGCGGAATATCGCCTCGCGCCCCCGCGGGACTCCTCCGGCGCAGGGGCTCGAAGGCTCAGCGGAGCAGGCCCGCGACCAGGGCGTCGATCACGGCATCGGTCGAGGTGCCGGGGTCGATCGGGGTGGTGAGGCGGTCGAGCAGGAGGCCGTCGATCGCGTAGTGGAACAGGGCGATCTCCGCGCGTCCGCCGGGCAGGCCCGCCGCGGTGTTGAAGGCCACGTCGGCGTCGAAGCCCGCGCGCTGCCACGCGCCGAGCACGGCTGCGAGCTCGGGGCGCCGGGCGCTCTCCAGGCGCAGCTCGAACAGGGCGAGCGTCACGTCGCGGTCGCCGGTGAGCCGACGCACGATGTCGCGCACGTAGTCGGCGAACAGCGCGGGGCCGGGGGTGCCGGCGGCGCGGCGTTCCAGATCCTCGGGGGTCGGAGCGAGCCGTTCCCCGATGCGGTCGACGAGTCCTTCGATCAGGGCCTCGCGGCTGCGGAAGTAGTTCGACGTGGTCCCGGTGGGCACCTGCGCCTCGACGTCGACGGCCCGGTGGGTGAGTCCGCGCGAGCCCTCGCGGGCCAGCACCGTCAGCCCGGCGTCGGCGATCACGCGGCGACGCGACTCGTTCTTGACCATGCCTCGACCCTAGCGCAATCACTACGGCTGTCGTAGTCTCAACCGCGACAGATGTAGTGATTGGAGAATCATGCGAGAACTCGTGTACTACGTGGCCGTCACGCTCGACGGCTTCATCGCCGGTCCGGGCGGAGAGTTCGACGCCTTCCTCGTCGAGGGCGACCACATGGACGGCATCAACGCCCGGTTCGCCGACACGATCCCCACGGTCGCCGCCGAGGCGCTGGGCATCGAGCAGCGCAACGACGTGTTCGACACCGTGCTGATGGGCTGGAACACCTATCAGGTGGGCGGCCTGCCGAGCCCGTACCGGCACCTGCGCCAGATCGTGTTCAGCCGCGCGCACACGGCCGAGGCCGAGAACCTGGAGGTGACGGCGGAAGACCCGGTCGAGGTCGTTCGCCGGCTCAAGCAGGAGGACGGCAGTGCGATCTGGCTGTGCGGAGGCGGCGCCCTCGCGGCCACCCTCGCCGACGAGATCGACCGGCTCGTGCTCAAACGCCAGCCGCTCCTCTTCGGCTCGGGCATCCCCCTCTTCGGCGAGCGCCCGTATCGCCCCGAGCGGTTCGACGCCGTGGCGACGACCGCGTACGAGTCCGGCGTCGTGTTCTCGGAATTCGAGAGGCGCCGCGAGAACTGAGCGCTCGGCGGCCCGGAGGGCGGGCCCCATACCCCCTCCCGGCCGCCCTGGCAATGGCGTTCTCCGAATCCGTCCCGCTTCCTATCGTGAGGTCACACCCACGAGTCAGGAGAGACGCCATGAACGTCGAGACCCCCATCCCCACTGGCTCCCCGCAGCGCACGCAGACGCCTCCGTCCGCCGGTGCCGCTGAGCAGTCCTGCGAGCGGATCGACTTCGACAGATATGTCGTCGACCCCGCCTCGCCCGTGGGTTACATTGACGTCGTGCCGCCCCTCTACGTCTGCTACCTCGGTCACCCCTATGCGCGCGCCGTCGAGGTCGCGCAGGTCTACGAGTTCGACCACGCCGTCGGCATCGTCAGCGCCATGGCCGCCGGTTCGCGCCACCACGCCCTCGCCGGATGAGCCGCGAGATCTGGCCGGGCGAGGCCTACCCGCTGGGCGCGACGTTCGACGGACAGGGCACCAACTTCGCCCTCTTCAGCGAGGGCGCGGAGAGCGTGGAGCTCTGCCTGTTCGACGACGACGGCACCGAGACCCGGGTGCCGCTCACCGAGGTCGACGCGTACGTGTGGCACGGCTACCTGCCCACCGTGCAGCCGGGGCAGCTGTACGGGTATCGCGTGCACGGCCCGCACGACCCCGCGCAGGGCCGGCGCTTCAACCCGAACAAGCTGCTGCTCGACCCCTACGCCAAGGCCGTCGCCGGCGACATCGACTGGGGGCAGTCGCTGTTCGGCTACGACTTCGGCGACCCCGACTCCCGCAACGACGACGACTCCGCCGCCGCGATGGTCAAGGGCGTCGTGATCAACCCGTTCTTCGAGTGGGCGGGCGACCGTCGCCTCAAGACCCCGTACGCCGAGACCGTGATCTACGAGGCGCACGTGAAGGGCCTCACCCAGCGTCACCCCGAGATCCCGGAGGAGCTGCGCGGCACCTACGCCGGCATCGCCCACCCCGCCGTCGTCGAGCACCTGCAGCGCCTCGGCGTCACCGCGCTGGAGCTCATGCCCGTGCACCAGTTCGTCAACGACTCGGTGCTGCAGGACAAGGGTCTGTCGAACTACTGGGGCTACAACACCCTCGGGTTCTTCGCCCCGCACAACGCCTATTCGGCGACCGGTCAGCACGGCCAGCAGGTGCAGGAGTTCCGCGCCATGGTGCGCACCCTGCACGAGGCCGGCATCGAGGTCATCCTCGACGTGGTCTACAACCACACCGCCGAGGGCAACCACCTCGGGCCCACCCTCTCGATGCGCGGGATCGACAACGAGGCGTACTACCGCCTGGAAGAGGACCGCCGCTACTACACCGACTACACCGGCACCGGGAACAGCCTCAACGCCGGCAACCCGCACGCCCTGCAGCTGCTCATGGACTCGCTGCGCTACTGGGTCACGGAGATGCACGTCGACGGGTTCCGCTTCGACCTCGCCTCCACGCTCGCCCGCGAGTTCTACGACGTCGACCGCCTCGCCGCGTTCTTCGAGCTCGTGCAGCAGGATCCGGTGGTGTCGCAGGTCAAGCTGATCGCCGAGCCGTGGGACGTGGGGCCCGGCGGCTATCAGGTGGGCAACTTCCCGCCGCAGTGGTCGGAGTGGAACGGCAAGTACCGCGACACCGTGCGCGACTTCTGGCGCGGCGAACCGCAGGCGCTGGGCGAGTTCGCGGCCCGCCTCACCGGCTCGGCCGACCTGTACGAGCACTCCGGACGGCGGCCGGTCGCGTCGATCAACTTCGTCACCGCGCACGACGGCTTCACGCTGCGCGACCTCGTGTCGTACAACGACAAGCACAACGAGGACAACGGCGAGGACAACAACGACGGCGAATCGCACAACCGCTCCGACAACAACGGCGTCGAAGGTCCGACCGACGACGTCGAGGTGAACCGGCGGCGAGCGCGCCAGCAGCGCAACTTCCTCGCCACGCTGCTGCTGTCGCAGGGCGTGCCGATGATCTCGCACGGCGACGAGCTGGGGCGCACGCAGCACGGCAACAACAACGGCTACGCGCAGGACAACGAGCTCACCTGGATCGACTGGGACGCCGCCGACCTGCCGCTCGTGGAGTTCACCGCCGCGGTCGCACGACTCCGGCGCGAGCACCCGACCTTCCGCCGCAGCCGCTTCTTCGACGGGCGACCGGCGAGCGCGGACGACGGCGAGCGGATCCCGGATGTCGTCTGGCTGCGGCCCGATGGCGGCCCGATGGCACCGGAGGACTGGGACTCGGGCTTCGGACGCTCGGTGGGGATGTTCCTCAACGGCCGCGGCATCCGCGAGAACGACCGCCGCGGCCGCCCGGTGGAGGACGTGAACTTCCTGGTGTACTTCAACAGCGGAGACGAACCCGTCGAGCTGGTGCTGCCCGACGAACGCCACGGCCGCGAGTGGTCGGTGGCCGTCGACACCGCCGGCGACATCGACGACACCCGTCCGCTCGATGCCAGCGCCGCGATCCCGCTGGAGGGCAAGGCCATGATCGTGCTGCGCGAGATCGACGGCGAACCCCTCGCGACCGACGACTCCGTGGACGCCTCGCTCCGCTCACAGAGCGAGCAGGCCGACGCATGACCCGACGGCCACTGTCGACGTACCGCCTGCAGATCAGCCGGGACCTCCCGCTCGACGCGGCGGCCGAGCTCGCGCCGTACCTCGCCGACCTCGGGGCCTCGTGGGTGTACGTCTCGCCGCTGCTCGCGGCCGTGCACGGCTCCACCCACGGGTACGACGTGGTCGACCACACCCGCGTGGACGCGGACCGCGGCGGCGAGGCCGGTCTCGA
>NZ_SSDO01000513.1:0-6826 GCF_004794395.1 Microbacterium sp. K41
CCGCGCGCGAGCTCGGCCTCGGCCACCGCCTGCGCCGTGCCACCCGCCACACCGGCGATGCGCACGACCTCGGCACCCGCGCGGGCGTCGAGCTCCTCCGCGGCGAGCGCGAGCACGGGCTCGAACAGGGCGTGCTCCGGGTCGCGGATCTCGAACTGGGTCGTGTGCACCCCCACCGCGACACCACCGGCGCCCGCGTCGAGGTAGTAGCGCGTGAGGGCGCGCTGGCGGCGTTCGTCGAGCGTGCGGTCGGCCGTCAGCGCGAGTGGGTGCGCGGGGATCACAGCACCGCGCGCGAGCGTGGCCGCGGCCTCGGGTCGCAGCACCGGCACGGTCGCGGTGTCCGCGGACGACGACGGCATCAGAACTTCCCGTCCCGGACGGCCCACTTGGTGGGCTTGGCGATCATCGGCAGGCCCGCGTCGATCCAGGAGGCCTGCATGCGGATCAGCTCCTCGGCCGACACGGACGGGTAGCCGAACAGGGCCATGCAGCGGCGGGCGTCGCTGAGCAGCGCGGTCGGCTGCGGCTCCTCGACGATCGTGACCTCGCGGTCGAACAGGGTGCCGAAGCCGCGGGCGACCGACTCCACGCTCAGCAGCTCCGGCCCGGTGAGGTTGATGACGAACGGATCGGTCGACGCGTGCACGAGGCTGCGCAGCACCACCTCGTTCGCGTAGCCCTGCCAGATCACGTTGACGTTGGCGGTGGCGACCGACACGGGCTCGCCCGCGTGCACGGCCGTGCCGATGTCGGCCAGCACCCCGTAGCGCAGGTCGACCGCGTAGTTCAGGCGGATGATGGCGACCTTCGTGCCGCGCTCCTGCGCACCGAACTCGAACACCCGCTCCCGTCCGAGGCACGACTGGGCGTACTCGCCGATCGGAGCCGGGGTCACGTCCTCCGACGCGCCGCCCGACGACGCGGGCACGAACGGGTACACGTTGCCGGTGGACAGCACGGCGATCGCGCTGTCGCGGTAGCGGCGGGCCACCCGGTCGGGCAGGGCGGCGTTGACCTCCCACGCCCACGACGCGTTGGTCGCCGCACCGAACTTCGCGCCGACCATGAACACCACGTGGGGGGCGTCGGGAAGGGCGGAGAAGTCGTCGTTCTCGATCAGGTCGAACGGCACGACGGTCACGCCCGCGGCCTCCAGGCGCTCGCGGATCGCGGCGTCGCCGAAGCGCGAGACCGCGTACACGGCGTCGTCCTTCCGGCCGGCCGCGTCCATCCCGCGGCGCGCGAGCATCGCGAGCGTCGGGCCCATCTTGCCGCCGGCGCCGAGGATCACGAGGTCGCCCGATCCGCGTGCCAGGTCGGCCACGAGCGCGTCGCTCGGCGTGGCCAGGGCCTCTTCGAGCTCGGCCTCGGAGGCGAAGCTGTGCTGAGTCATGTGGTGCTTTCCCTTCTTCTCAGCCCTTGATCCCGGTGCCGGTCACGCCCTCCTGCACGTACCGCTGGGCGATCAGGTACGCGAGGAAGATGGGCAGCAGCGCCACGACGGAGCCGGCGAGCATGGTGCTGAGCGGCACGTTCTGCTGCTGCAGCGACGAGATGCCCACGGTGAGGGTGAACATCGAGTTCGACTTGGCGATGATGAGCGGCCACAGGAAGTCGTTCCAGTGCCACAGGAACACGAAGATGCCGAGGGTGGCGAGGATCGGCTTGCACAGCGGCAGCACGATCCGCAGGAAGATGCGGAACTCCCCCGCACCGTCGATCCGTGCCGCCTCGAACAGCTCGTCGGGCAGCCCCTGGATGAACTGCCGCATCAGGAACACGGCCTGCGCGTTCGCGAGCGTCGGCAGGATCAGGCCCCAGTAGGTGTCGATGCCGCCGAGGTTCGCCATCAGGATGAACGTCGGGATCAGCGTCACGTGGAACGGCACCATGACCATCGCCAGGAACGACCAGAACATGACCTCCTTGCCGCGGAAGCGCTTCTTGGCGAAGGCGTATCCGGCGAGCGCGGAGAGGAACAGCACGGCCACGACCGACACGAGCGAGTAGACGAGCGTGTTGAACAGCCAGCCGAGGATGTTCTGGCCGCCGAGCACCTGCGCGTAGGAGTCGAACGAGATGTCCGTCCAGGGCAGCAGCGAGCCGGGCAGCTCGACGACCATGCCGGGCTTCAGGCTCAGCACGACCATCGCGTAGAACGGGAAGAAGCTGAGGATGCCCGCGAGGCTCAGCCAGATCCACCGCACGACCACGCCCCAGCCGGTGGGCTCCAGCGCGCGGAACGAGCGGCGCTTGCGGGGCGCGGGCTGCGGGGTCGGCGCGGCGGTCTGCGTCGGGGGCTGCAGGAGAGCGGTCATTTCTGCTTTCCGATCACGAGGCGCTGGATGAGGGCGACCACGAGGGTCATGACGAACAGGGCGACGCCGACGGCGGCCGCGTAGCCGTAGTCGAAGTAACGGAAGCCCTGGTCGTACAGCAGGTAGACGAGCGAGTAGCTGGCGTTCGCCGGACCACCCTGGGTCATCACGTAGATCACGTCGAACACCTGGAAGGCCGCGGTGGTCTCGATCACCGCGAGGAAGAAGAACGTGGGGCGCAGGTGCGGGAGGATGATCCACCGGAACCGCTGCCAGGCGTTCGCGCCGTCGACCAGCGCGGCCTCCTCCAGCTCGCGCGGCACGTCCTGCAGCGCCGCGATGAGGATCATCATCCCGTAGCCGAACCGCGACCACACGCCCACCACGACGATCGCGGGGATCACGAGCACGGTGCTGCCGAGCCACGAGCCGCCCAGCCCGAGCGGGGCCATCAGGGCCGACCAGGGGCCGTTCGCCGAGAAGATCCACACGAAGATCGAGCCGGCGAGCACCAGCGAGGTGATGACGGGCAGGAAGAAGATCGACCGGAAGAAGCGGGCGCCGCGGAAGGCCCGTCGCACGCCGAGGGCCATCACGGTCGACAGCACGAGCGCGATCGGCACCGCCAGCACCGTGTAGATGACGGTGGTGCCCAGCGCCCGCCAGAACAGCGGATCGGCGACCAGGCGCTGGAAGTGGTCGAGTCCGCGCCACGCGATCTCGCCGGAGATGTCGTAGTCGAAGAAGCTCAGCGCCACGCCCGCGATGCTCGGGCCGAAGCGGAAGGCGATGAACAGCAGGAAGGCGGGGAGCACGAACAGGAACGCGATGCGCGCTTCCCGCCGGGCGAGCACCCGGGCGACGCGCCCTGCGGGCTTGGGTGCCGTCGTGGCCGTCGTCATTGTCGTTTCCTCACGTCGGGGGCGGAGAGGAGGGGGCGTGCGGCGGCTGTCCGCACGCCCCCGTCGCCTCACTTCTGCAGCAGCGGGGCTGCGGCGGCCGCGGCGTCCTTCAGGGCGTCGGCGGGCGACTTCTGGCCGAGCAGGGCGGCCTGGATCTCGGGCGACAGCACGCCCATCAGGGCGCGGGAGCTGGCGTCGAGCTGACCGACGGTGGTGTCGGGCACGTACTTCTCGACCTCGCCGAGCAGCGGGTCGTCGGCGTACAGCGGCTCGGTCGTGCTGAGCGCGGAGAAGTAGCCGGCGGCGGTCAGGTACGGCTCGACCACGTCGGCGCCGGTGGCGTACTCGGCGAACGCGGCGGCGGCGTCCTTCGCCTTCGAGCCCTTGAGCACCGAGAGCGAACCGACGGTGCCGTACGCGACGGACTCCTTGTCGCTGAGCGGCGCGAGCACCTTCACGTTCTCCTCGCCCCAGAACGGCGCGACCTCGGTGACCGCGTTGTTCCAGGTGCAGGCGACCTTGCCCTGCGCGATCGCGGTCTGCTCGAGCGGCACGTTGGTGGTGAGCGCCTCGGGGTCGAGCGCGCCCTCCTCTGCCAGGTCGGTGAGGAAGGTGAGCGCCTTCTCGCCGGCCTTGCTGTCGAAGCCGACCTCGCCGTCCTCGGTGTAGACCTCGCCGCCCGCCTGCCACAGCAGCGGGTAGTAGGTGAGGTTGAGGGTGTTCTCGGCGGACGCCGGGTAGTTCAGGGCGTACATGCCCTTCTCCACGAACGCGGGTGCCATCTCGGCGACGTCGTCCCAGGTCTCGGGGTACTCGGTCACGCCGGCGGCCTCGAACGCGGCGGCGTTGCAGATGAGCGGCTGGGCGCTGGTGAGGATGGGGGCGCCGAGGATGTCGCCGCCGATGGTGACGGACTCCTTGACGTTGGGCAGCAGGTCGTCCTGACGCTCCGTGCTGAGCAGGTCGTTCAGCGGAGCGATCGACTTCTGGTAGGCGGCGAGCTGGTCGGGGATGAGGTAGACGACGTCGGGACCCTTGCCGGCCGCGATCGCGGTCTGGAGGGCCTCGTCGCGGTTGGCCCACGGGAAGATCTCGTAGGAGACGTTGACGTTCTCGTTCTCCTTCTCGAACGCCTCGATGGTCGAGTCCCAGAAGTCCTTGTGCACCGCCTCGTCGGCGATGACCGGGTAGAGCCAGACCGTGATGTCCTGCTCGCCCTCTGCGGTGGTGCCTCCGCCGGCCGAACATCCGGCCAACAGGGTGGCGGCCGCGACTCCCGCGACGACGCCGGTGATCTTGCTGACGCGCATGGTGCTCCTTTGCGTAAACCGTGCTGAGTACGGTTCATTATGACATTGGACTGGGATAATTCGTCAAGTACAAGTTCTCAGACGCTTGTTTCCAGCGTGTTTCTCGATCGTCAACGACAAAACACGATGTGAGAACGGGGTGTGCTAATTTGATCGCACCAACGACGGGGACGAAGGAGGCACCGCACATGGGCGTGACGAGTCCGCTGTCGATCGTGGCGCGCTGCGCCCTCCAGCTGCGCGACACGGGACCGGCGACCGTGAGCGATCTGTCCCGCTCGCTGGAGGTCTCCCGCACCTCGGTCGAGAACGCCGTGACCGTGCTCAGCGACTCCGGGCTGCTGGTCGACGCGCCCGCGCAGAACGGCGGAGGGGCCGGACGACCCGCCCGCCGATACGCGTTCCACGCCGCCGCCGGCACCGTCGTGGGCGTCGACATCGGCGTCGCGAGCGTCCGGGTCGTGCTGTCCGACCTCGCCGGAGCGGTCGTTGCCCAGCGCACCTACCCCGGCGTCTCGGCGCAGACCGACGGGGCCGCCAAGCTCGCCGCCGTCATCTCCCACATCCGCGGCACCCTCGCCGACACCGGCATCCCCGCGTCGCAGGTGCGCGCCGTCGGCGTCTCCCTCCCCGGGCTCGTCGACGACGCCGGCCGCGTGACCACCTCGGTCGTCATCCCCGAGTGGTCGGGCATCGACATCGGCTCGCAGCTGCGGCACGCGTTCGGATGCCCGGTCGCCGTCGACAACGGCGTGCGTCTCGCCGCGGTCGCGGAACACCACCTCGGGGTCGCGCAGCTCGTCGACGACGTGATCTACCTGTCGGTCGGCAACCGCATCGCGATGGGCCTCATCCTCGGCGGACGCCCCCGCCGCGGCATCCACAACGCGGCGGGCGACATCGGACGCCTGGCCTTCCGCGGACTCAACAGCGAGACCGGGCAGATCCCCTGGCGCACGGCCCCCACCGCCGCGGAGGTGTTCGCCCTCGCGCGGGAGGGCGACCCCGGGGCACGCGAGGAGCTCGACGCGTTCATCGACGAGCTCGCGCACGGCATCGCCACGCTGATCCTCACGGTCGATCCCGCCATGGTCGTCATCGGCGGCGGACTCTCGGCGGCGCACGAGCAGCTGCTCGACCCGCTGCGGGCCGCGCTCCCCGGGCACCTCGGGCTGCCGTTCCAGGTGCCGGTCGCCGAGGCGCGACTGGGCGCGGAAGCCGCCGCGCACGGTGCGGTCGTGCACGCGTTCCAGCGGCACCCCGCCGAGATCTCCGGCATCGACGACATGCCCGCCCCGCCCATCACCCCCCTGCCGCACGAGCCGGTCACCGGCGACGACACCGAGGAGAAGCAGTGAGCACGTTGACAGTCGGACTCATCGGCGCGGGCGGCATCTCCCGCGTGCACGCCGACGCGTGGCGGGCGCTGGGCGTGCGGGGCTACGTGACCTCGCTCGACGGTGCCGAGGAGATCGCCGCGGAGTACGGCTTCGAGCTGGTCGCCGACGTCGACGCGCTGATCGAACTGGTCGACCTGGTCGACATCGTCACGCCCAGCAGCACGCACGCCGACTTCGCGCTGCGCGCCATCGCCCGCGGTCGCGACGTGATCTGCGAGAAGCCGCTCGCCGCGACCGCCGAGGCCGCCGCAGAGGTGACCGCGGCCGCCGCTCGCGCCGGTGTCCGGCTGTTCCCCGCGCACGTCGTGCGGTACATGGGCGAGTACGCGCAGATCAAGGCGGGCATCGAGGCCGGGCGTGTGGGCGAGCTCGCGGTGCAGCGGTTCAGCCGTGCGGGCTCCGCGCCGCAGACCGGGTGGTTCTTCTCCGAGCGGGCGGGCGGCGGCGTGATCCGCGACCTCATGATCCACGACATCGACCAGGCGCTGTGGTTCGCCGGACCGGTCGCCAGCGTCTACGCCGTGCAGAACCCGCCGACGGTGGACGACCGCGTGCCCGCGCCCGTGACCGCGCACGTCGTGCTCACCCACCGCAACGGGGTGCTCAGTCACCTGCACGCGAGCTGGGTGCAGCCCGGCATGCCGTTCCGCACGAGCGTCGAGGTCGCGGGATCGGCGGGCCGTCTGCGGTACGACAGCGCCGAGGACCACACCCTCCGCACCGACGCCGTGGTGCCCGAGGGCGACGCCGACTACCTGCCGCCGATGTCGCCCGAGGAGAGCCCGTACTACGCCGAGATCGCCGACTTCGTGGCCGCGATCCGCGAGGGCCGTGCGGCGCGCGTCGCCCCCGCCGACGGGATCGCCGCGGTCGCGGTCGCCGAGGCCGCCTAC
>NZ_SSDO01000514.1:0-511 GCF_004794395.1 Microbacterium sp. K41
CCCCGAGCACGCCGGCCAGCACATCGCCCGTGCCCGCGGTCGCGAGCCACCCGGTGCCCGCGTCCACGGCGATCACCGGGCCGTCGGGTCCCGCGATCAGCGTGCGGGCCCCTTTGCGCAGCACGACGCCGTGCAGCTCCGCGGCCATCCGTCGTACCTCGGCCGCCGTGTCCTGATCCGCGTCGACGAGACCGAGGCGCTCCCGAAGCCGGGTGAACTCCCCCGCGTGCGGGGTCACCAGGAACGGCGCGGTCGCGCCGGTCGCCAGGTCGAGTGCGCCGGCGTCGATCACGACCGGGGCCGTGCCCGACACGATCTCGCGCAGCGCCCGCGCCTCGGCGTCCGTCCGCTCCTCGGGGTCGGTGCCGGATCCGATGACCCACGCTCCGACCCGGGTGCGCCCGGTGTCGGGCCCGCCCACGGTCTCCGGGCGGCGGGCGAGCACGGCGTCGATCACGCGCTGCTCTCCCGCATACCGCACGAAGCCCGCCCCGGCGCGCCACGCGGCCTC
>NZ_SSDO01000515.1:0-263 GCF_004794395.1 Microbacterium sp. K41
GACCCGCGAGGAACGCGACCGCGTCGGCGAGGTCCTGCGACGTGTAGTTGTGCACCCCGGCCACGGTGACCAGGCGCCGCACCACGGCCTCGGCGTCCACGGGCACCGGCTCGGCGGGGAACACGCTGCCGACCAGCACGACCGTGCCACCCACCGCGACCCCGGCCAGCGCCTCCGCGACCGCGTGCCCCGACGCCTCGATCACGACGTCGGGCTCCCGGTCGAGCGCGGTGGCCCCGAAGCGCGCGGCGAGGGCCCGTCGC
>NZ_SSDO01000516.1:0-4152 GCF_004794395.1 Microbacterium sp. K41
CGCCGCCGGAAGCGTGACCCGGCGGGCGGCGCGGTGATGCGGCCGGCCGTGCGCGCCCGAGGTCCGCCGCGGTTGCGGGGTGGACGTTCTCGTGCCATGATCTCGGAAAGCGCTTACCCGCATCCTCGAATCCGGGCCGCGCATCCCCCTCCACCGAAAGGAACGGACCGAGATGGCACAGGCCACGACCCGCGAGATCGGGATCATCATGAACGGCGTCTCCGGGCGCATGGGGTACCGGCAGCACCTGGTGCGCTCGATCCTCGCGATCCGCGACCAGGGCGGCATCGAGCTCGCGGACGGCACGCGGGTCACCGTGAAGCCGATCCTCGTGGGCCGCAGCGAGGCCAAGCTGGCGGAACTCGCCGCGGCCCACGGCATCGCCGACTGGACGACCGACCTCGACGCCGCGCTCGCCGACCCGCAGTGGGAGATCTACGCCGACTTCCTCGTGACGAAGGCCAGGGCCTCCGCGATCCGCAAAGCCATCGCCGCGGGCAAGGCGATCTACACCGAGAAGCCCACCGCCGAGTCGCTGGAGGAGGCGCTGGAGCTGGCCCGGCTCGCCCGCGACGCCGGCGTGAAGACCGGCGTCGTGCACGACAAGCTCTACCTCCCCGGGCTGCAGAAGCTCAAGCGCCTCATCGACTCCGGATTCTTCGGGCGCATCCTGTCGGTGCGCGGCGAGTTCGGCTACTGGGTGTTCGAGGGCGACTGGCAGCCCGCGCAGCGACCGAGCTGGAACTACCGCACGGAAGACGGCGGCGGCATCATCACCGACATGTTCCCGCACTGGAACTACGTGCTCGAGAACCTCTTCGGCGAGGTCACGAGCGTCTACGCCCAGGCGGCCGTGCACATCGCCGACCGCTGGGACGAGAAGGGCGAGCACTACACCGCGACGGCCGAGGATGCGGCGTACGGCATCTTCGAGCTGGCGGGCGGCGTCGTCGCCGAGATCAACTCCTCGTGGACGGTCCGCGTCAACCGCGACGAGCTCGTGGAGTTCCAGGTCGACGGCACGCACGGCTCCGCGGTGGTCGGACTCTTCGGCGCGAAGATCCAGCCCCGCAACGCCACCCCCAAGCCGGTGTGGAACCCCGACCTGGAGGACGACCACGACTACGACGCCGACTGGCAGCAGGTGCCCGCCAACCAGGTCTTCCAGAACGGCTTTCGGCAGCAGTGGGAGGAGTACCTGGTGTCCTACGTCGAAGGCACCGACTACCCGTTCGACCTGCTGGCGGGGGCCCGCGGCGTGCAGTTCGCGGAAGCCGGCCTGGCGTCCAGCGCCGAGGGCCGCAAGATCGTGCTCGAACCGCTGACGCTGGACCGGGCATGAGCGCCCTCCGTCTGCTCGCCGCCGACGGGCGCACCTCCGGCGTCGAGCTGCGTGCGCCCGACGCCGTGACCCGGCCGGACGGACCACTGCGCAGCCGGGTGGCGTACGCGGCGGCCCACGTGGTGCCGAAGCCGCACGCCGACAACACCCCCGGACGCCCCGCCGACATCGACTGGGACGCGACGCTCGCGTTCCGCCGCAACGTGTACTCGTGGGGGCTCGGCGTCGCGGATGCGATGGACACCGCGCAGCGCAACATGGGGCTCGACGCGGTCGCGACGCGCGAGCTCATCGCCCGCAGCGCCGAGGTCGCCCGCGAGGAGGGCGGGTCGGTCGTGGTCGGGGTCAACACCGATCAGGTCGACGACGCGCACATCCCGCTCGATCGCATCGTCGACGCGTACGTCGAGCAGCTGCACTTCGCCGAGGAGCAGGGAGCGGGGCCGGTGCTCATGGCGTCGCGACACCTCGCCAGGGCGGCCGAGAGCGCCGACGACTACCGCCGCGTGTACCGGGAGGTGCTGTCCCGCGCGTCCGCGCCCGTGGTGCTGCACTGGCTCGGCACCGCGTTCGACCCCGAGCTGGCCGGGTACTTCGCGCCGACGGCGGCCGCGGACGGCTCGGCCGGATGGGAAGAAGCGGCACGGGTGCTGCTCGACATCATCGCCGAGCACCCCGACGCGATCGCCGGGGTGAAGATGAGCCTGCTCGACGCCGACTCCGAGGTCTGGGTGCGCGACCGGCTCCCCGCGGGCGTGCGGATGTTCACGGGCGACGACTTCCACTACGTCGGCCTCATCGGCGGCGACAGCCTGGGCTCCGGCGGTACGACGTCGGCCTCGCACGGGCACTCGGATGCGCTGCTCGGGGCCTTCGCCGCGATCGCCCCCGTGGCGTCGGCGGCGATCCAGGCGCTGGATGCGGACGACCCCGACCGCTACCTCGCACTGCTCGGGCCCACCGAGGAGCTCAGCCGGCAGGTGTTCGCCGCGCCGACCTACTACTACAAGACGGGCGTGGCCTTCCTGTCGTGGCTCAACGGCCATCAGCCGGCGTTCCAGATGGTGGGCGGACTCCACTCCGCCCGGAGCCTCCCGCACCTCAGTCGCGTCGTGGAGCTCGCGAACGCGGCGCTCGCCCTCGAGCGGCCGGAGCTCGCCCGTGAGCGCTGGCACGGCCTCCTCCGGCTGAACGGCGTCGACGCATGACCGCCCCGTTCCCCGACCCCCGTCTCTCCCTCAACCAGGCCACGATCAAGCACGCCGACCTCGCCACGGCGCTGCAGGTCACGGCCGAGGCCGGGCTCCCGGCGATCGGCCTCTGGCGGGAGCCCGTGCAGGACGTGGGCCTCGCGGTGGCGGCGCGCATGCTCGCCGACTCCGGGCTGCGTTTCAGCACGCACTGCCGGGGCGGCTTCTTCACGCTCCCGGCCGGCCCCGCGCGCGAGGCCGCGCTGGACGACAACCGGCGGGCGATCGAGGAGACCGCGACGCTCGCGGCGGCGGGGGCCGAGGGGTCGACGGCGGTCCTGGTGCTCGTCGCGGGAGGGCTGCCCGAGGGGTCGCGCGACCTCGTCGGCGCCAGGGAGCGCGTGCGTGACGCGATCGGAGCCCTCGCCGACGATGCCCGCGGCGCGGGCGTGACCCTGGCGATCGAGCCGCTGCATCCCCTCTACGCGTCGGACCGCGCCGTGGTGTCGACGCTCGGACAGGCGCTCGACATCGCCGCCGACTTCGACCCGGCCGTGGTGGGGGTCGCCGTGGACACCTTCCACATCTGGTGGGACCCCCAGGTGCTCGGTCAGATCGCGCGCGCCGGGCGCGAGGACCGCATCGCCACGTACCAGGTGTGCGACTGGAAGACGCCGCTCGCCGCCGACCCGCTGCTGTCGCGGCACTACCCGGGGGAGGGGGTGATCGACTTCGGCGTGCTCACCCGCGCGGTGCGGGCGACCGGCTACGACCGGGACATCGAGGTCGAGATCTTCCGCGCGGACGTCTGGGCCGCCGATCCGCGCGCCGTGGTCCGGCGCACGGCCGAGTCGTTCGCCGCGACCGTCTCCCCGCACCTGCGATGACCGCCGGTCGTGCCGCCGTGGCCGGGTCCCGTCGGCGAGGGGGATTGAGATGATGAGGCCATGACGGGGATGCGCCCAGGGTTGTGCTCGGTGACGTTCCGCGCGCTCGAGCCCGCCCGGATCGTCGCCCTCGCGGCAGCCGCGGGCCTGGAGGTGATCGAGTGGGGCGGTGACGTGCACGTGCCGCCCGGCGATGTCGCGCGTGCCGAAGAGGTGGTGCGGCTCACGGCCGACGCCGGGCTCGCGGTCGCGTCCTACGGGTCGTACTTCCGTGCGGGGTCGGCCGAGCCTCTCACGGCCGTGCTCGACAGCGCCGCTGCGCTCGGGGCCGACCGTGTGCGCGTGTGGGCGGGCTCGACCGGAGCCGCCGCGGCGACCCCTCGCGAGCGCGCCGAGGTCGTCACGCGCCTCCGTGCCGCCGCGGTCGAGGCGGCCGCCCGCGGGATCGGGCTCGCCCTTGAGTTCCACTCCGGCACCCTCGCCGACACGGCCGAGGCCGCCCTCCGGGTGCTCGCCGAGGTCGACCATCCGGCGCTGTCGAGCTACTGGCAGCCGACGGTCGGGGCTCCCGATGCCGAGGCGCTCGAGGAGTACCGGCGGCTCGCCGCCTTCGTGAGCGCCGTGCACGTGTTCTCCTGGTGGCCGCGCACCGAGCGGCACCCGCTGCGCACCCGGGAGGCGCTGTGGACGCGCGTCGCCGCGGAGGCGGCTGCGGCGGAGCGACCGCCCCGCG
>NZ_SSDO01000517.1:0-25757 GCF_004794395.1 Microbacterium sp. K41
CCGCCGGGGTCTCCGCGTCCGCCGGGGTGTCTGCGTCCGCCGGGGTGTCCGCGTCCGCCGGGGTCTCCGCGTCCGCCTGTGTCTCCGCGTCCGCCTGTGTCTCCGCGTCCGCCGGGGTCTCCGCGTCCGCCGGGGTCGGTGCGGCCGCCGGGGTCTCCGCGGCGGCGGTGATGCGGGCGGCCATGCCCGAGAAGATCAGGCCGTGGAACGGCAGCACGGCCAGCCAGTACAGCCGTCCGGTGAGGCCGCGCGGGAAGAAGATCGCCCGCTGCTCATACCGCGCACCCGCGCCGTCTGGCACCGCCCGCAGCTCGAGCCACGCCTCCCCCGGCACCTTCATCTCGGCGCGCAGCCGCAGCAGGTGCCCGGCGTCGGTCTGCTCCACGGCCTCGACGCGCCAGAAGTCGATCGCGTCGCCCACCCGAGCGGCGGTGCGGCTGCGGCGGCCGCGGCGCAGACCAACGCCGCCCACCACGCGGTCCATCCAGCCACGCACGGCCCACAGCAGCGGCGAGGAGTACCAGCCGTTCTCGCCGCCGATGCCCAGGATCACGCGCCAAAGTTCCGCGACGGAGGCGTGCGTGCGCACCGAGCGGGCGTCGGTGAACACGGTGCGTCCGGCCCAGTCGGGGTCGCTCGGCAGCGGGTCGCTGGGCGCGCCGGACACCTCCGCGTCCTGCCAGCTGGTCTCGATGGCGTCGGCGTCGACGCGGCCGAGGGCGAGCGCGACGGCGCGGCGGTACGGGGTGAGGCCGCCGTCCGGCCGCGGGATCAGCTCGTCGATCGCGTGGTCCTTCATGATGCACTCGTTCTGCAGGGATGCCACGAGCGGTCGGGCGATCGATCGCGGCACCGGCGTCACGAGGTTCACCCAGTGCGAGGCCAGCTCGGGCGTGAGCACGGGCAGCGCGGCGATCGCACGCTGACGGAGCCCCGCCTCGACCGCGTAGCCGTTCATCATCTGTCCGTAGCGCAGCACGTCGGGGCCGCCGATGTCGACCGCGCGGTTCACGTCGGGGTCGAGGCGGGCGGCACCGAGCAGGTAGTGCAGCACGTCGCGCACGGAGATCGGCTGGATGCGGTTGCGCACCCACTTCGGCGCGGGCATGTAGGGCAGCACGTCGGTGAGGTGGCGGATCATCTCGAAGGATGCGGAGCCGGAGCCGATCACGACCCCGGCCTGGAGCACGAGGGTCGGCACGCCGGAGTCGAGCAGGATCTCGCCGACGCGCACCCGGGAGCGCAGGTGGGGGGAGAGCGTCACGTCGTCGGGGTGCAGTCCGCCGAGGTAGACGATGCGCCGCACTCCCGCCGCGGCGGCGGCGCGGGCGACCGTGTGCGCGGCCCGCTCGTCGCTCTCCTCGAAGCCCTTGCCCGCGGACATCGAGTGGATCAGGTAATACACGACGTCCACGTCGTCCATCGCGCGGGCGACGGCGTCGGCGTCGTCGGCGGATCCCTCGACGATCTCGCAGTCGTCCCCCCAGGTGAACGACGCGGCGCGCGCGGCGTCTCGGGCGAGCACCCGCACGCGGTAGCCGGCGTTGAGCAGGCGGGGGGTGAGGCGGCCGCCGATGTAGCCGGTGGCGCCGAGGACGAGGGCGCGGGGAGCGGAACCGTCGGCGCGGGGGACGGCCCGCAGCATCTCTTCGCGCCCGGTGGGCTGGGTGAGCTCGCTCATGGTCCGAGCGTAGGCGGGGGAGCGGACGATCGGAACGGGCTTGCGGCGGTCGCGATGCGCGGATAATCGTCCGGCTCGCGGCCTCGATCGCGGGCGGTCGCCGAGGGGGCGCCAGACGGGGTACGGTCGTACTCGTGACTTCCATCGAATCGATTCGACGCACGCGGCCCGACCGGCAGACGCGCCGCGCCAGGATCGCCGTCTCGGCGCTGTTCCTCACCAACGGCGCGCTGTTCGCAAACATCCTCCCGCGCTACCCGGAGATCAAGTCGGCCCTCGGCCTGGACAACCTCGGCTACGGCGTCGCGATCGCGGCCTTCCCCGCGGGAGCCATCGCGGCAGGGCTGCTCGCGGCCGTCCTGATCCGGCGGTTCGGCTCGGCCCGCGTCGCCGTGATCGGCACGGTGCTCACGAGCCTCGGGCTGCTGTCGGCCGCCCTCGCGCCGTCGGGAGTGCTGTTCGCCCTGGCGCTGCTGCTGGGCGGAGCCTCCGACGCGATCACCGATGTCGCCCAGAACGCGCACGGCCTCCGCGTGCAGAAGCGCTACGGCCGCTCGATCATCAACGGCTTCCACGCGATCTGGTCGATCGGTGCCGTGCTGGGCGGGGTCATGGCCGCCGGGGCGATCGCGCTGCACCTGCCGCTCGCCGTGCACCTGGGGATCTCGACGGCGCTGTTCGCCGCGGTCGCGCTCTTGGCGCTGGGCTTCTGCCTCCCTGGTCGCGACGACGACGCGGAGGAGGCCGCGGCCGAGCCGGGCGAGCTGGCGGGGCAGGTGCGCCGAGGTGTGCCGCCGCGGACGGTCGTCGCGATCGTGGCGCTGACCCTCATCGCGATGGCGGGTGCGGTCGCGGAGGATGCGGGCAACTCGTGGGCCACGCTGTACCTGGGCGACTCGCTGGGGGCTGCCGCCGCGATCGCCCCGCTCGGCTTCATCGCCCTCGTCGGTGCGCAGTTCATCGGGCGGCTGCTGGGCGACCCCCTGACCGATCGGTTCGGGCAGCGCGCGGTGGCGGCGGTCGGTGCCCTCATCGCGGCGGTCGGGATGACGCTCGCGCTCGCCTTCCCGAGCATTCCCGGCACGATCCTGGGGTTCGCCGCCGTGGGGTTCGGCATCGCCACGCTCATCCCGGCCGCCATGCACGCCGCCGACGAGCTGCCGGGACTGCGTTCGGGGGTGGGGCTGACGCTCGTGTCATGGCTGCTGCGCCTGGGCTTCCTGCTGTCGCCGCCGTTCGTGGGATATCTCGCGGAGACGCAGAGCCTGGCGGCCGGGCTGATCGTCGCCCCGGCGGCGGCCCTGGTCGCGGTGCTGCTGTCGGGCTTCCTCGACGGGCGGCGACCGCG
The DNA here is from genome assembly GCF_004794395.1 of Microbacterium sp. K41. NCBI lineage: Bacteria > Bacillati > Actinomycetota > Actinomycetes > Micrococcales > Microbacteriaceae > Microbacterium > Microbacterium sp. K41. The sequence goes on from NZ_SSDO01000517.1 coordinate 3,030, forward strand.
CGACTGATCTGCAATACAAGGGTTGCAAGAGGGAGGGCGCTGTGCAACGCTAGAGTTGCAGTCGTCGTCATTCCGACGCCGACCCGAGAAAGGAACCATCATGGTGGACATGACTCGCAGTGACGCAGCGGTGGTTGACGAGGAAGCCTTCTCCGTTCGTCGGACCATCCGCATCGACGCCCCCATCGGCAAGGTCTGGCAGGCGGTGGCCGAGCCGGAGCACGTGTCGCGCTGGTTCGGTCGCACAGAGCTCGCGGGCTCCGGGGTGGGCGCGACCGGGACGATGACGTTCCCCGACTACGACGTGATCCCGCTGCGCGTGGAGGAGTTCGACGCCCCGCGCCGCATCACCTACCGGTGGAACAACGACGACGCGCTCGGCCGCCTGCCCGAGCGGATCGACGAGGCGACCTCCACCGTCTTCACTTTCACGCTCGACGAGGTCGACGGCGGCACGCAGCTCACGGTCGTGGAGAGCGGGTTCGACCGCACGTCCGACCCGCGCGCGAACCTGGAGTCGCACCGCACCGGCTGGGAGCTCGAGCTCGACAAGCTCGTCGCACTGGTCGAGGACCGCACGTGACGGCGCCGACCCTTCTGCCCGTGCTCTCGGCCCTCGCCGACGAGACGCGGTGGAGCATCCTGACCGCGCTCGGTGAGGGCGACGCCTCCGCGTCCGCCCTCGCCGGGCGGCTGCCCGTCTCGCGCCAGGCCATCGCGAAGCACCTCAGCGTGTTGCAGGAGGTCGGGCTGGTCGAACCGGTGCGCGTGGGCCGCGAGGTGCGGTTCCGCGTGATCGGCGCCGAGCTGTCGTCCACCGCCACCGCGCTGGACGCGATCGGCCGCGAGTGGGACCGTCGCCTCGCCGCGATCAAGCAGATCGCGGAAGGGCTCTAGGCCATCTCCTTCGCGGCCTCGGCGTCGCCATGCTCCCCGTCGGCCTCCGCAGCCTCTTCGATCGCGGCCGTCATGCCGACCAGGAAGCGCATCACGGTGCCGCGTTCGGCGTCGGACAGCTCATCGACGAGGCTCAGCATCCGGCGGTGCATGGCGCCGAGCGTCGCGCGCACCTCTTCATCGCTGCTGACGGTGGGGACGACGATGCCCGCGCGACGGTCGGTCGGATGCGGCTCGCGGCGCGCGTGACCTCCGCGCTCCAGGCGGTCGATCAGCGTGGTGGTCGATGCCGTGGAAATGTCGAGCATCCGGGCGATGTCGATCGGTCGCACGATGCGCCCGGCCCGCTGTTCGCGGAGCAGGAAGCGCAGGGCCACGAGGTCGGTCTCGTTCATGCCCATCGAGGCGCGGGTGCGGGCGCGCATGGCGGTCTCGGCACTGCGGTAGCGGCGCAGCATGTTCAGCACGTCGACGGTGGAGGCGGTGTCGCTCTCGGGGTACCAGTATCCGGAGGCGTGGAACTCGCCTCTGCTGTCGGTCACGCGACCTCCCCCTCGTCGCTCGACCCGGCCTCCCGCTCGAGCATCTCCATCGCGCCCGTCTCGACCTCGGCCGGGACGATGCGCAGGAGGCCGCCCGTGATGGCGTCGGTCTCGGCGCCGATGATCTGCTCGATCCGGCGTCGCGTAACGGAGGGGAAGCGCTCCTCCAGGCGTTCGAGCAGATCGGCGTAGCTGATGTACGACGCCTCCTCGAGACTGAATCGCTCGGGCATGGCATCCTTTCGGGGGCGATGTCTCCATCATCGCATCCCGGAAGTGCCCGATCGCGCGGAATAATCGCTAGTCTGCCTCGTTGTCAGACTGTCGAGGTACCATGGGCTGCGGGGAAGGAGTACTCGGCATGGGGAAGACCAGCACGGATGTGGCGACGTCGTCGCTCGCGCGCGATGTAGACGACTTCCGTCGCGCCGACGCCCAGCTCAACCGCCGCCTCGCCGCCCGCCGCGAGCCCAACGACACCGATCGGGCCGCGATGCACTTCATCGGCACCGCGCCGGCCGAGCGTCCCCTCACCCCCCGCGACCTCGCCGGCTTCCTCGGCATCAGCACCGCGGCGGTGACGAGCGTGATCCGCCGCCTGTCGGAGCGCGGGCAGATCGTGGTCGCGCCGCATCCGCTGGATGCCCGGTCCAAGGTGCTGCGTCCCTCCCTGCGCGACCTCCATTCGCAGGGCGACGAGCTGTCGGTGCGGGTGGCGGCGCTCGCCGACGAGTTCACCGAGCAGGAGGCGGCTGCGATCTCACGGTTCCTGCGGCGCCTGACCGACGAGCTCGGCGACCTCCCCTGACCCGACTTGATTTAACTAGTTAAACTAGTAAACTATCCTCGTCCAGCTTTCTGCACGAGGAGAGATCATGGGAACCCTGACGTACGCGAATGCCACCGCTCCGATCGAGATCGACGACGAGGTGCTCGCGCATCTCCGAGCCGCAACCGTCACCAAGCTCCGCCGCAACGAGCCGTTCGCTCTCACCGTGCCCACGGGAGACGGACAGTCGGAGACGCTGTGGATGCATGCGTCCATCCCGGTGCGCTTCGCCCTCGACTCCACGGTCGAGCTGCACCGGCCGCTCCTGGCGCGCCTGATGCAGGCCGCGAGCTCCACCGGAGGCCTCGACCTCACCGACGCCGAGCTGTCGCTCGAGCTGGCATCGCGTGAGCTGCACGCGATGACCGCCTGAAAACGGAGGATGCAAGCCAGCCTCACCGCCGTCGTGGTCCTCTCGAAGGGCTCTCGGACCACGCGCGGTGATGGCCTCGGCGAGAACGGAGCGGGGGCTCCGCCTCGCCATCGAGCGGCATCCGGCCGCCTGGGATTCGGGTTCCCGGCCGCCGGATGCCGCTCCGTCTGTCACAGGGCGGTGTAGCCGCCGTCGACCAGGTGGTAGCTGCCGGTGATGAAGCTCGCGGCGTCGCTCGCGAGGAACACCACGAGGTTCGCGACCTCGTCGGCCTGCCCGAGCCGACCGATCGGGTGCTTCGACACGAGGAACTCCTTCGCCTCGTCGCCCATGTTCGCCAGCAGCGGGGTGTCGATGAAGCCGGGGCCCACCGAGTTCACGCGCACGCCCTGCGCCGAGTACTCCAGTGCGGCCGTCTTGGTCATGCCGACCACGCCGTGCTTGGCCGTGACGTAGGCGGGCGAGCCCGCGAAGCCGACGCTGCCGAGGATCGAGGCGATGTTGACGACCGAGCCGCCGCCGTTCGCGAGGATCGACGGGATCTGCGCCTTCATGTTGCGGAACACGGCGTTGAGGTTGATCGCGATGACCTTGTCCCACGCGTCCTCCTCGTAGTCGGCCGTCGGGGCGGTGGCGCCGCCGATGCCGGCGTTGTTGACGCCGATGCGCAGGGGCGCGAGGGAGTTCGCGAGCTCGACCGACGAGGCGATCCAGGCGGGGTCGGTCGCGTCGCCGACCGAGGCCTCGGCGGTGCCGCCCGCGGCGCGGATCTCCTCGACCACGGCCTGCGCGTGCTCCGCGTTCAGGTCGTTCACGACCACCGACGCGCCGTTCTGCGCCAGCAGCAGCGCGACCGAGCGGCCGATGCCGCTGCCTGCTCCCGTCACGATCGCCGAGCGGTTCGAGACGTCGTACTGAGCCACGAGAGACTCCTCTTCCGGGCGGGCGCGGTGCCGGGAGATCTTCTCGGACGGTCCGTCCTTCCCTCCAGCCTACGCCGGAATATCGGAGGTGGATTCACGTGAATGGAAGTCAGCGGAGGGGCACGTCAGGACTCGTCCCAGGGGAGCTTCACCAGCGGCAGGATGTAGATCCGGCCCGCGATCGCGACGGGATGCTTCGCCATGAAGGCGGCGGCCTCGTCGATCGAGTCGGCGGTGACGAGGTCGTAACCCGCGAACCACTCCTTGAACTCCGGGAACGGGCCGTCGGTGATGATCGTCCTCCCGTCGCGGACCGCGACGGATTTCGCCTGTTCGGGTCCGGCGACCGGGCCGCCGTCTCCGAGGCGCCCCGCCGCGTCGCCCTCGGTCGCCCAGCGTTCGAGGATCTCCTGATCCTCCGCGCGGGCCAGCGGGGTCCCGGTGGAATCGGACATGTGGATGACGAGGTAGGTGCTGCTCATGGGGTGTCTCCGTTTCTTGTGAGGTGGGTGCGGCGGCGGATGAGGTGCGCGGTCTCGGCGGTGTTGCCGCCGAGGGCGATCGCGCGGTCGTAGGCGGAGCGGGCCTCGGCCGGTCGGCCGAGCGCACGCAGCAGCTCGGCACGCGCGACGTGGAAGGCGTGGTGGCCGTCGAGGGTCTCGGCGAGCGGCTCGATCATCGCGAGGGCGACCTGCGGGGAGTCGAACTCGGAGACCGCGATCGCCTTGTTGAGGGTGGTGACGGGGCTCGGATCGATCTGCTCGAGCCGCGTGTACAGCGACACGATCCGATCCCAGTCGGTGTCCCGCGCGTCGGCGGCGGTGACGTGCACCGCGTTGATCGCGGCCAGCAGCAGATACCGTCCCGGACGCCCGGCCTCCCGTTCGTCGGCGTGGGAGTGCAGGAGCTGCAGGCCCTCCGCGATGGCGGACCGGTCCCACGCTGTCCTGTCCTGTTCGTCCAGCCGCACCAGCTCGCCGTCGGGGGACACGCGTGCGGCGGCTCGCGCCTCGGTGAGCAGCATGAGGGCGAGAAGCCCGGTCACCTCCGGGTCGTCGGGGAGGAGGTCGTGGGCGAGTCTCGTGAGGCGGATCGCCTCGGCGGTCAGGTCCTGCCGGAGCGGGGGCGAGTCCGGGCCGGATGCGAGATACCCCTCGTTGAACACGAGATACAGCACGGTCAGGACGGCGTCGGTGCGGGCGGGGAGGTCCTCCGCGCGCGGGATCGTGAACGGGATCCGGGCGGCCTTGATCTTCGCCTTCGCCCGGGAGATGCGCTGGCCCATCGTGGTGTCCTGTACGAGGAACGCGTGGGCGATCTCCGCGACGCTGAGGCCGCCGACCATGCGCAGCGTCAGGGCGACGCGGGCCTCCAGCGGCAGCGTCGGGTGGCAGCAGATGAAGAGCAGGCGCAGTCGATCGTCCTCCACCACGCCCGCGGACGCCGGCGGGTCTGTGTCGTGCAGCATCATCGCCTCCCGGTGCTTCTCGTCGCGACGAGCCTCGCGACGGAGCCGATCGATCGCACGTCGGTTCGCGGTGGTCGTCACCCAGCCGGCCGGGTTCGGCGGGATGCCGTGCGCCGGCCAGTGCTCCACGGCTGCCGCGAACGCCTCCGCGGCCATCTCCTCGGCCAGATCGAGGTCGCCGAAGCGGCGCGCCAGTCCGGCGACGATCCGGGTCCATTCCTCCCGATGCGTCCGCGTGATGGCCGTCCTGGCCGCCCCCGCGTGGGAGGGCGTCTGCGTCACGATGCCCTCCGCGTCGACAGGGCCGCGAGGACCCGCCGGATCGGAGCGAGTCGTGCACCGCTCCCGCGAGGCACGGGCGGGACGGCGATCCGGCGATCGGCGAGGGCCGCTCGCCTCTGCCACGCGACGGACCCCTGGTGCGTTGCCGTGTCGTGGAGCAGCAGCGCCATCATCGGATCAGTATGCACGGGTGCCGCCTTCCGGGGTGAGGGGAGCCCGAGGACTCCGGATACTCACACCACGAACGGCACCCGCGCATTTCGACAACTCCGCCGAGACGGTGTCGACGGGTCAGTCGCCGCGGGCCTTGCGTGAGAGGTAGCGCGACTCGGGTTCGTTCGTCGTCAGGCCGACGGCGGCGAGGAAGTCCTCTCGCGCGGCGGCCGGGTCGCCCGCGGCCTCGCGGAGGTGCGCGCGGATCGCGTGGGCCCGGTGTCGGGTCAGGGGATGCTGGAGGAGTCCGTGCTCGCGATCCAGGTCTTCGAGCAGGGCGACGGCGCGCGCGGGCCCGAAGGCGTGTGCCACGGCGACGACGCGGGCGAGCCGGACGGGCCCGCTGGGTTCGACCTGTTCGAGTGCCAGGTACAGCGCCGCGATCTGTGCCCAGTCCGTCTGCTCGGCGACCGGGGCGGAGGCATGGACGGCGGCGATGGCGGCCTGCAGCCGGTAGGTTCCGACGTTCCCGCGGGACCACGCCGCACGGATGAGGTCGGAACCCTCCCGGATGGATTCCCGGTCCCATCGCGTGCGGTCCTGGTCGGCGAGCGGCACGAGGTCGCCGTTCCCGGTGGCACGCGTCGCGCGTCGGGAATCGATCAGCAGCATGAGCGCGAGAAGGCCCGCCGACTCCGGGTCATCGGGAACGAGGGCGTGGAGGAGCCGCGCGAGTCGGATCGCCTCGCCGGTCAGGTCGGTCCGGGTGAGCTCGGCGCCGGAGGTCACCGTGTAACCTTCGTTGAAGATCAGGTACAGCACCCGCATCACCGCGGAGAGGCGGGCCGAGAGGTCGTCGTCGGCGGTGAGCTCGAACCGGGTCCCGCTCCGGCGGATCTGCTGCTTGGCGCGGCTGATCCGCACCGCCATCGTCTGCTCCGTGACCCCGTAGGCATGCGCGATCTCCGCGGTGGTCAGCCCGCCCACCGCGCGCAGCGTCAGTGCGATGCGCGACGCGGATGACAGGGCGGGGTGGCAGCACAGCAGCAGCAGGTTGAGGCTGTCGTCGCGGTCGACCGTGGCCGGAAGCGCGAACGGCGCGCGCGGTTCGGAGGCCACGTACTGCTCTTCGCGGCGGCGGTCGGCCGACTCGGCGCGCAGCGCGTCGACCATGCGACGGTAGGCGACGCGGATCAGCCACGACCGGGGGTGCTCGGGAATCGCGTCACGGCGCCACTGCTGGCTGGCGGCGAGAAGAGCATCCTGCACGGCTTCCTCGGCGATGTCGAAGTGACCGAAGCGGCGCACCAGCGCTCCGAGGACCTGCGGCGCTTCCGCGCGCAGCAGGTCCTCGATGGCGCCGGGCCGCGCCGTCACGCGAAGTCGTCACCCATGATCGGCCGGATCTCCATGGGCTCGCCGAGCATCTCGACCATCCGCGCGACGATGTCCTTCGCCCGCTCGACACCGGACACGTCGATGACCGCGAACGAGGCGAGGACCTCCTTCAGTTCGACGAACGGACCGTCGGTGATCACGATGCTGTCGTCAACCTTGCGCACGGTGGTCGACACGGCGGGGTGCCCGAGTCCTTCGGTGCTGACGAACTCCCCGCTGGCCCGCAGCTCGGCCTCGAACTGCTGATATGCGGCGAAGGCGGCCAGGGCCTCCTCCGTGGGCGCGTCCGCGGTGGCGGCGTCCCAGCTGGTGCTCGGCGTGTAGCCGAGAATGAGGAACTTCACTGTCTCATCTCCTTAAATCGGCGGGAGTCATGCATCGGTGGGATGCCGTGCGTCGGCGGGTCCAGGCTAGCGAGACGCGCGCGGCGACCTCAGGAGGGTGACGGCCGTGGCCGTGCACCATCCGAAGGCGAGGAGCCCGGTGAGCGCCACCTGGACGCTGGCGAACTCGGGGACGACGGGAGCCAGGAGCGCGAGCGCGACGATACCGTTCCCGACGGCGGCGGCCGCGCGCCGCTCGCGGATGGCGCGGATCAGGGCGATGACGGCGGCGACGGCCAGTGCGGTGAACGCGACGATCGCCGCCACCATGTGCACGAGCGCGTGCCAGGTGGGGTCGGCGGCGGGGCCGTCGGCCACGCCGAGGGGGAACCCGTTCGCGGGGTCCTGCGGGAAGAGTCCGGCGGCGATGAAGCCCGTCCCGCTGATCGCGACGAGGACGGGGATCGCGGCACGGCCGAGTCCGTGTGTCACGACCCGTCGATGGCCGATCGACAGGCAGATCAGCCCGAGTCCCGCCAGGACGAAGGTGAGGATCTGGATCCAGCCGAGGTTGCCGGTCGAGAGCTGGCTGAGCGGGTGGATGCGGAGGTCGAAACCCGGGCGCGTCAGCGTCTGCACGAGTGCGGACAGATAGAACAGCGGCCCTGCGAACGCCCCCGCGAGCAGGAGGGCGCGGGTCGGCGGGGCCTCGGTGCGTGCCGAGCCGTGGGCGAGGGGTGGGGCGGGATTCTTTGTCACTGGGTGCTCCTCTGTGGTGTGGGTGTGGGTGCACGGGTACCTCGGAGCCGGGCGGCGAACCTTGACATCCTTCGGTCGCGACATTTCGACGGGCGAGTTCGCGGGGTGATGTCAAACCGCCGCATCCGGTTCCGAGGTATCCGAAAAGGCGGCCAGCCGGGCTGCCCCGAAAGGACATCCGATGAACGACAACGCACGCGAGAACATCACCGCCGAGCAGATCGACGCCTACGGGCTCGGCGAGCAGCCCACGCCCGGGAGCGCCGTGGCGGCTCTCGACCGGCTCGTCGGCGAGTGGACGGTCACGGGCGGCGCGGAGGGCGTCATCCGGTACGAGTGGATGGCCGGACGTTTCTTCCTGCTGCAGCACGTCGAGCTCGAGCAGTTCGGTCAGGCCATCACGGGCATCGAAGTGATCGGGCAGCTGCGGCCGTTCGGCGAGCCCGCCGGCACGGACGTCGTCTCCCGGTTCTACGACTCGATGGGCAACACGCTCGACTACGTCTACGAGCTGGAGGGGGACACGCTCACCATCTGGGCCGGCGCCAAGGGAAGCCCGGCCCACTTCACCGGCACGTTCCGCGACGACGACCGCGTGCTCGACGGCGCCTGGGTGTACCCCGGTGACGGCGGATACGCGTCCACCATGACCCGCCGCTGACACCGCGCCACCCGCCGACGAACGGAATCATCATGTCGAAGAAGAAGTCCTCTCCCGCTCCCTCGCTGCACCGGGTCACGTCTGCCGACGGCACGGCGATCTCGTTCGAACGCAGCGGAGACGGGCCGGTCGTCATCCTCGTCGCACAGGCACTGTCCGACCTCCGAGACAATCGGCGCCTCGCTGCGCTGCTCGCCGACACCCGCACGGTCGTGAACTATGACCGTCGCGGGCGCGGCGGCAGCGGGGACGCGGGCGGCTGGAGTATCGCCCGCGAGATCGATGACATCGAGGCGCTGATCGATGCGCACGAAGGAAGGGCGGTGCTCTTCGGTGCATCGTCCGGCGCGATCCTCGCGCTGGATGCCGCCGCCGCTCTCCCCGAGAAGGTCGGGGGCGTCATCGCCTTCGAACCCCCGGTGATCGTGGACGATCGACGCGCACCCGTCCCCCGCGACCTCGCCGACCGCCTCGAGCAGCTCGTCGACGAGGGACGGGGGGCGGACGCGGTTGGCGAGTTCCACCTCGTCGCCCTCGGGGCATCTCCCTTCCTGACCGGAGCCATGCGACTCATGGTCGGTCCGTGGCGCGCGATGGTCGCGATGGCCCAGACGGCGGTCTACGACACGCGCCTGTGCGCCGGGCTGCAGGACGGGATGCCTCTTTCCCGTGACCGATGGGGCGGGCTGCAGGCACGCGCTCTCGTGCTCGTCGGAAGCAAGAGCGAACCATTCCTGCACAGCGGGACGCTGGAGCTGGCGTCGCTGATCGGCGCCCGCTACGCCACGATCGCGGGTGCGCATCACGCGACCCCGATGATGAAACCGGCGGCGCTGATGCCCTCGATCTCCTCGTTCCTCCGCGCGACGCTCCCGTGACCCCGACCGCCGCGGCACCCCACCCGCCGTGAACCGGGACGAGCTCAGCCCCCACGAGGCGGACCGGGTCTTCCGGGCGCTGGGCGACGCCACGCGCCGCGACATCCTCGCGCGTACGGCCGTCGAGGAGCGGTCCGTGAGCGAGCTCGCGCGCCACTACGACATGAGCTTCGCCGCCGTGCAGAAGCACGTCGCGGTGCTCGAACGCGCGGGACTCCTCGTCCGCCGTGCTCGTGGGCGGGAGCGGGTCGCGCGCGTGGACCCGGAGATGCTCGCCCGGGCGTCGCGGCTGCTACGGGCGCTGGACGGGGAAGGGGTGCGATCAAGTTGTCGGGATCGCGGTGAGATGACACTGGATGTCACGCTCCGGCGCCGTGTTCGACCGAACCGGGCTCACTATGTCGTGACACTTTCCGGAGCGATGTGTCGATGTCTTTGTCCCTTACCTGAGCGGCCACCGCCCGGAGGGTGTTCGTTTGCCGTGCCTGGTTGCGACAGATACTGGCGGGCTTGCGAACGTCTTGATCGGCTGACCTGACGCGGATAACTCTGGCTGAAGCGAGCGCGCATCGATCCACCGCTCTGCGGGCCGCGATATCGATCAGGTGGCCCCTCAACGAGAACACTTCATCTATTCGACAGGGATCTCGAGTTCCCTCCAGCTGCATCTCCAGGGACGGGCACTCGGGCCGGCGGAATGCGGACGCACCGCCTTAGTCACGACCGTTGCGTGCGTGCGGCACGGACCGATTCTGGCAGTCGATGCAGAATCGCCTTTTCATACTGCTCAGGCCTCGTCCGCGTCCCATTTCGCTTCAGCGTCCGCACGCTGAGCCTGTCGCTCGTATCCACGTGCGACCGCCTTGAGGGCGCGATGCACTCGGCGCCAGTCCTCACGCTCGTCCGCGCGGGCCCTAAAACGGTGGGCAAGTTCCCGCTCCTGATCCCCACCCTCGTAGATGCCCTTGGTCCAGGAGCCTCGAGCGTCCATCACTCCGCCGACGAAACCGTTCTCCATCTCGTGAGTGCCGACGATCTCGAGCACCTCGCACACCGCGACCGCAGGCCATCCCTCAGCAGCTTCGCTTGCGCCGTATGCGAGCACAGCCCCCAGCATCTCGTCGCCCACCTTTGCTCGATCGCGCTCTGCCAGCAGGGAACGACACTCGATGACCCACTGCGTCAATTCCTCAGCGTCAGGGATCCAAGTTGTACCGTCCGTACCCGGTAGCTGCTTCCAATCGCGAAGCACGCGCCATGCGAGAGCGGATGCTGCCGGATCTCTCGAGTCATCCTTCGGCTTGCTCGCTGGTCGCGTCGCAAGACAAACCAGCTCCACAAACTCTGCTGGGTTCGAACGGAGTACCCGATACAGTGCGGCGGGGTAGTGCGTCGTTCGGTCAAGCAGTGGAGAGAAGAGAAACTCGTACCGCGCCATCACGCCGTCCGAGGCCCCCTTGTTGGCGAGGTAGTCGAGCGCGGTTCCAATTCTGTGCGATGCCCCCCTCATTTCCTCCGCCGAGTTGCCACTCAAGATCTCATCGAGTGCCGCGGTCGCATCGTCGGGCCCCATCACGACCGGGCCGCCCTTCTCCTCATGGATGAGGGCAAAGTCGAACAGCTGGAGTGCACTGACCGGGCGGTGACGGTCGAGCAGCTCTTTGAAGGCCCGAGACCGTTCCCCTTCACCGATCACCCATGGACTCACGTTGCACCAGTAGGCATCGACCAAGCTCTTTTCGATGCGCTCCAGCAGATCCCACGTCGCTGGGTTCGCTTCCATGGTTAGCGCCAATGCAAGGCGATCCGTCGGTGCTTCGTGCAGCTCGCGCAGTCTGGCCTCGATCCACGCCAATCCACCTTCAGTGAGCGATCGACGCGCGAAGTAGGACTGAGCGGCCTGTCGCTGGGCCTGCCTTTCACCGAGCAGCCAGTCGAGCGCCCAGCCATCAATCTCAGCGGTAGACAGCTCCACGAGCAGAGCGCCGATGATGTGGGGGTTGCCGACCTTGTCGATCAACCTTTCCAGCTCATCGCGCCCTACCTGCACGATCTCAGCCACCGCGGCCCTTTGCATCGCGGGCACGTCGACCGGCGCTGCCGAGTCGTCACCGTCAAGGCCCAACCGACCCCGGTCCCATCCGAACAAGGCAGCATATTCCGATGCCTTGCCGGGATCCGGCAGCGCCACCAGTACGCGCCGCAGCTTGTCCAGCTTCTCGTTCGAGAGTGCCCAGTGAGCGTCGGCGAATTCCTCATGACGCAGGATCTCAGCGTTAAGCGCATCCCACAGCCTCCGCGCCGACAACGTCGACATATCCGTAGCTGCTGCCGCAGCGAGCATCGCGTCCGTCGCAATGTCGTAATCACGAGGGTGGAGATCGTCCAGCAAGGGAACGACATCAACCCAACGGTCTACGTCCGTCCCCGCCAAATCGACAATCATCTGAGTCACCTCACCGACAAAGGCTCCCCACTCTGCGACGGAGACGTCTTGCGTCTCCGGGCCCCAATCTCGATAAGTCGGGCTGCTTGGGCTCATCGAGAACGAGTTCGAGTTCGGCAGCAGCTGGAGCAGGAGACGCCAGCCAAGGTCGGGCCGCCGATCGACTAGTCGACGAAGCACCGACATCTTTGACGACATTCCGGCAGCCGTGTACTGGATCCACGGCAGGAGAAGGTTCTCGAGGCTTCGGAACGCGGTGTTAGCGGAGTTTTCTCGCCCGTGGTCGTAATCGGTCAACCGAGCCAGGACGTTCATCGCGCTCGGGAAGTGCTCTCGTGAACGGCCGAGCACTTCCAGCGCCCACAGAAGGTAAACATGCGGCGAAGTCTGAGACAGCACATCCGTCTGCTCATCAGCGGGCGGAAAGAGGCTCTTGAGGCTTGGAGCCTCGTCTCCCAGGTCGTCCAAGAGCGTATCCAAGAACAACTCGGGCGCGGCTTCCGCGAGAGTGGGTAACACGTGTGCGATGCGCTTCCAGCCTTCGGTCCCGAGCCCCGAAGCCCGCGACAAGATCCGACCGACTACTCGCTCAGCCCAATCCACCCCCGTGCGGCCCGCGACCTCGCCTCCAATCAGTGCCATTAGCGCGACCCCTCCCGCGAGGCCCTCTTCGATCTCGCGCGAGTGAGGCCGCTTCTCCCCGCGAAACTGCGCGGCAAAACGTGCAGCCGCGTCCGGAATATCCAGCGGGTTGTGCTCGAACAATGCTCCTTCGACCACCTCCGCCCACCGCTCGAGGTCTGAGCTCGTCAGGGCAGGGAACAGAGAGAGCGACGCTTCGACCGGTGCTGCCACTCGCCAGGCATCTCCCGCGCGCACGAACACGGGATCATCACCGCTGGAGAGCGACACAATCACCGACTCAAGCTCGACCCAGTTGGCACGAACCAAGCGTTCGAGCAAAGCATGGTCGCCGTCGTCCGCCGTCCATTGCACCGCAAGCGCTAGGCGCGAAGCAGCCGCTAGATCATCTCGGTGCGAATCGGGAACCGCGGACTGAGCCCGGGAGTCCAACGCCAGGGACCGGAAGAATGCCTTCGGACTTCTGCGGTAGAGCGCGGCCATCCTCTCCGCTTCGCGTGATGCAATACCCGATTCCTGGAGGACCCGTGACGTCTCGCTGCGCCCAGGGACTGCGACTTCGACGAGGTCGGTGCCGGGCTTGATGGCCATCCCTTTATGCGCAAGAAGGATGACCGGGTGCCCCCCATTGGCAGCCAACGCGAGGGACGGCTCCGGGAACGTCGGGATCAGAAGATGCGGCACATTGCTTTCTGAAAGTCGCGCCCAAGCCGCGGCGCTCTTCACGAGGATGGCCGACGGCCGATCCTCAAGGGCATGCAGCGCCACGTACGTGACAGCGAGAGCTTCCTCGAGCGAACGACCCTGAACAGTGAGCATTCGTCGCGAGTCAGTCGAGCCAAGGAGCGCCGCGATACCCTCGCGCACGAACTCCTGACTTGTGGCGAACAGCTGCTCGGGCAACTCCACCCGCATCGAGAGCCGGAACTCATCCCACCATCGTTCGATCGTCTGCACATCTCGCGGGTAGCGACCCAGAAGCTCCGAGAGCCAGATGTGAGCTGACGGGGTCTTCTGAAGCCATCCCTCAAGGTCATCGGCATCCAGCGCCGACACGCTCGAGAACTCACCTTCCGCGGACTTGCCCTCAGCCCACGCAGTCTTGCCAGACCAACGCCTCGTCGTCACGAACACAAAATTCGTCACGATGCGTTCATCCTTGGGCAGGGCGAGGCGATTGTTATAGTCACTTTCTGCCTTACCTGCGGCATTCTGGTCAGTACCGAGTTCGAAGCGCAGCCGACCCGCAGGAAGGTAGCTGGCGTGCATGCCGTCAGACATCGCGAGTCCATCCCAGCCACGAAGCGCGACGCCGTCGCCAGCTCGCACGGAGAGCTGGGTGATGCCTGGCGTGGCATCGAGAAGGCGGCGCAGCATTTCGGGCGCCTTCTCCTGAGCGACTCTGCCGCCCCACGCATTCAGGTCGTTCGCTGTCACCCGCTCAGGCTCGACGTCGCGGACGCGAACGTTGGGCGTGATCTCTTCGCCCCGGGCCGCAGCAAAGGCATCGATGTCCTCGGCCCGAAACTTGATCCGGTTTGAACCGGGGATGCTGGCTACCGGCAGTCGGCCATCCCTCGCCATGTTCCGCACCGTGTTCACGTGAAGCCCCAGTCGCTTCGCCGCTTCGCCGACTCCGATGAACTCGTCCATACCTACATTCTACACAAGGGCCGGTAATGAATGTAGATTTTGTAGAAAAGGGTTGATGCGGCCGAACACCATGGGTGGATTGCCGCTCGCGGGCGATGCGCTGAAAGGGTGGTGGCATGGACGCTGGCGTGCGCACCCTCCAGTCGCCGTGCGTCTTCACCCGTCTGGGTCTTGGTCGACAGGGGCTCAGCGCTGGGATCGATCACGACGCGGGCGTCTGCGACCTTGAATCAAGGATGGCGGGAGATGGCAGGATCATCGCGACTTTTGCGAACATCCTTCGGTACGGCCACTTGTGGGCCGCCGCGCTAGTCGGACGGCGGGCTGCTCGTTCGGCATTCGTGCGTCGCTCACACCTGGACGGCGAACACGCTTTAGGGACCGGCTGCGACCACGCTCATCCGGGCACTGACTGCTATAGCGGATCCAGTTAGGCGCGCCGCTCGCCAGCGGCGCCTACCTCAGCCTTCTGACAACAGCCGTTCCGCCGGCGAAGGCGAGGTCTCCGGTACTCGGGTCCCTATGCCCATCTGTGTATTGAGAGCGAGCATCGCTGTTCGCTCGTCGTCACGCAGCGTGGCCTCATCCTTGTCTGGGCCCCGTGTGAAGCGGAATCTGACGGGGCCGGTACCCTAGCGGGGGCGCCACCGGCGCGTCTGTCATTTCGTCGATAGGTCCCGTCAACGGCAGCGTGTGCAAGAGGAGAGATATGGGATTGTTCGATCGCCTTTTCGGACGCCGGCCGAACTCTTCGCTGACGCGGAGGGGTGCCGATGCTGAGCAGATCCCAGACAGCCTGTATTCGACCGCGCTGAGCGGAATCGGTGTGAAGCCCGGCGACACGGTGCACATGGTGTGCCCAACGTGTGCGGCGTCGTTCGTGCTGGAGCTACCCGCAACCAATGCGGCACGGACTCCGTCGGTATTCGATGGCAAAGTGTCGGTCACCTGCGCGAACCACTGCTTCGCCGACTCGACATTGGTCGATTTCGATCCGCGCCCGCTGAAGGCCACGCCGGTGGGTTGGTTCGAGAACCTCCACTGCACGCGGTACTGGACGGACACACCCGCGTCGCGATGCCCAGTTTGCGGGATCGAGAACTATCGGGAGACCCTCAACCGAGTCGTCGGCGAGATCGATCGTCTGCCGACCAGCGCGGATCAGCCGTCGCTGGTTAACCTCGCCAAGGACCTGGTCGCCACTTTCGACGGAGTCATGCGGGCGATGGTGCAGGGGCACGCCGCCAACCTGCGGGAGGCCCTATCCCAGGTGACCGATGCTGAGATCGCCGGCCAGCCAGTGCTGACGACGAGCGCTGATCTGGCCGAGACCATCTCGCGGTGGCCCCCCACCATCTCGTTCCAGAATCTGGGTGGGGCGCGCAAGAACCTCATCGAGGGGACATGCACATGCGCGCCGCAGCATCGCGGGCAGCAGGTCAGTTCGTGCCCAACCGGTACCGACATCGAGACATGGGTCAACGGCCAGTTGGGTGCCGATGCGTGGCGCGATGCGGGCCGTGTCTTCCAGAAGCGGCATCTCTACCAGCACGGACTCGGCGCAGCCGACGCGAAGTACCTTGCGGCCACCGGAGACCACGAGTTCCGAGTCGGTCAACTGGTAGCGGTCCGACGAGATGAACTGCAGGTGTCAGCCCACGCCTGCTCCGTTATCGCCAAACACTTCTTCGGGCTCTACCTGTCGTAGCAGTCGATCACTGAGCTGCAGACAGAACTGGACGCGTTCCGGCAGCGCTACAACACCGAACGTCTCCAGCCCCAACAGACTTGATCGGGGACTGCTGATGGTTCGGTTGACTCCTCTTGTTTGGGGCTTCAGGCTGCGTGAGTGGCCGGTGTGTTGACTATCTCGGACTCGATAGGAGTGAGCCTTCCGAGGCGTCGTTTCCGGCGTCGCACTTGTGTCACCAGAGTGCGTTCCCGACACAAGTGCCTCTTGACACGCCCGCTGCGCAGGCATAACGTACAACCAAATGGTTGCACGAAAAGAACTGAGCGAAGCGGAGGTCGACCGTGTGTTCCAGGCACTGGCGACGTCGACCCGGCGCGACATCCTGCGCCGGACGATCGAGCGGGAGCAGTCCGTCTCGACCCTCGCCGCCGAATACGAGATGTCGTTCGCGGCTGTCCAGAAGCACGTGGCCGTGCTCGAGGCCGCGAACCTCATCGTCAAGCGCGCCGAGGGACGCGAGCGGCTCGTCCGCGCGAACCCCGAGATGATCGCCCGCGCCAGGGCGCTCCTCGCCCGTTACGAAGAGCTGTGGCGGTCGCGCATCGCCCGGCTCGACGACCTGCTGGCCGAGACGCCCGCCGGTCGCCCCGACAGCGACACCACCGACAACGCACGAGAGAACCCAGGAGACTGACATGCCCGTCACCGACGTCACCACCGATGCCGACGACCTCACGATGACCGTCACGGCCGACTTCGCCGCCCCCATCGAGCGGGTCTGGAACGCGTACAGCGATCCGCGCCAGCTCGAGCGCTTCTGGGGTCCTCCCGGCTGGCCCGCCACCTTCACCGCGTGGGACCACACGGTCGGCGGCCGCGCGGTCTACACGATGAACGGACCTCGCGGCGAGAAGTCGACGGGTGTCTGGGAGTTCCTCGCCATCGAGGAGCCGCACCGCTTCGAGGTGCTCGACTCCTTCGCCGACGAGCACGGAAAGCCCCTCGACGGCTTCCCCGCGCAGCGCATGAGCTTCACGTTCGATTCCACGCCCGAGGGCACCCGCATGGTCACCACGAGCCACTTCGACTCGGTCGACGCGCTCGAACAGGTCGTCGAGATGGGTCAGGTCGAGGGCATCAAGATGGCGATGGGCCAGCTCGACGCCGTGCTGCAGGACCTCCGCGACTACGCGCAGGGCAAGGGCACCCGGGTGGAGCTGCTCGACGACACCCACGTGCGCATCACCCGGCTTGTCGAGGGTCCGCGCGAGCTGGTGTGGCGCGCGCACTTCGAGCCCGACCTCATCCGCCAGTGGATGCTCGGCCCGGACGGGTGGGAGATGACCGAATGCACCACGGCGACCGAGGTCGGCCAGTCGTACCGCAACTCCTGGGCGCCGGTCGGTGACACCGAGGGCGAGCCGTTCGGGTTCGAGGGTGAGGCGCTGCTGATCGACGCCCCGCGCCGCGCCGTCACCACCGAACGCATGCAGGGCATGCCCACCGAGACCGTCAACGACCTGAGCCTCTACGAGGAGGACGGCGCCACGCTCGTCACGGTGCTCATCGAGTACCCCGACAAGGAGACGCGCGACATGATCCTCGCCACCGGCATGGCCGACGGCATGGAGGCCTCGTTCGCCCGCCTGGAACGCGAACTGCTGGCGGTCTGACCGCCGCGTCGTTCACAACTCCTCGGAATCGGCCGGGTCCCTCGTGGATCCGGCCGATTCCGCGTCCAGGCTCACCGTTTCTGAGGAGTTGTGAACCGCCCGCCGCGGAGGCGCGGCGGCGGACCGGGGTGGAGCGGGATAAAGTGGCGGCACGATGAGGATCACGCGCCGCACCCTGCTCCTCGGCGCCGGAGCCGGTGCCGTCTCGGTGCTTCTCGCCTCCTGCACGCCGGAGCCGAAGCCCACGCCGACGCCCACCCGCACGCGTGAGCCCGAGCCCCCGCCCGGCGTCCCGGCCCCTGCCGGCAGCATCCGCAGCACCTGGACCACCGACCCGTTCGCCCTGGGAGCCGCCAGCTTCACCCCCGTCGGAGTGCTCGCCGACGCCCGCGCCGCCCTCGGCCGCCCGGTCGACGACCGCCTCTTCTTCGCGGGCGAGGCCACCGACGAAGACGCCCCCGGCACTGTGCGCGGCGCCATCGCCTCGGGGGAGCGCGTGGTCGACGAGCTGATGGATGCTGCGGGATCGGGGGAGCGCGTCGCCGTGATCGGCGCGGGCCTCGCGGGAGCCACCGCCGCCGCCCTCCTCGCCGACAGGGGCCTGCAGGTGACCGTGTTCGAGGCGCGCGACCGCGTCGGCGGGCGCGTCTTCACCCGCAGCGACGACTCCTGGCCGGTGCCGGTGCAGCTCGGCGCCTGGCTGTTCGGCGAGGACGACGCCGAGGTGCTCGACCGGCTGCGCAGCGGCGACGTGGGAACCGTCGATCTCACCGGCTCGCTGTGGCGCACCCCCGACGGCGACATCGAACCCGTCGACCCCGTGCCCGTCACCACGGCCATCGCCGCCGCCCAGGCCGCCCCGGAAGACGTCTCGATCGCCGACGCGCTGACCGCCGCGGGCATCGACCCCGCGGATCCCTCGACCGCCGCCCTGCTCGACATCCTCGCCGCGCGCACGGGTGCCGCAGCCGACGAGCTCTCCAGCTGGTTCGCGCCGCCGCTGCCCACGGGCGACCCGACCGCCACCCGCGACAGCCTCGTGCCGTTCGTGGAGCACGCGCTCGACGGAGTGCAGGTCGGGCTGAACTCCCCGGTCGCCCGCCTGGCCTACGACGACACCGGGGTGAGCGTGCGCCTCGGCACCGGGGAGGCCCTGTCGTTCGACCGGGTGGTGGTGACGGTGCCGCTCGGGGTGCTGCAGGACCGCAGCATCGAGTTCGACCCGCCGTTGCCCTTCGCCAACCGCGGCGCGATCTCGGCGCTCGGCATGGGGTCCATCGAGACCGTGTGGCTGCGGTGGGACGAGGCGTTCTGGGAGAACGACGAGGCCGTGTGGCACGCGGTCGGCACCGACGCGGTCATCCCCACCTGGATCAATCTGCGCCCCGTCACGGGCGAGAACGTGCTGGTGGGCATCGTCGGCGGTGCGGCCGCCGCGGAGTTCGCGGAACTCAGCGACGACGACGCGTTCGACGCGGCGCTGGCGTCGCTGACCGTCTACGTCTGAGCCGACGCGCCGACCCGCTCGCGCGCATCGACCGCACCGGCCGGGCTACCGCGGTCGTCGTCCGGGGGATCGTCGGGCCCGGGATCCGCGTCGGTGCGCAACCGCCGCGGCAACGGCATCCGGCTGATCAGCACCAGGGCGGTCGCGACGATGCTGAACGATGCCAGGGCCACCGCGCACGAGATCACGAACTCGGGCGGACCGCTCACCTGCCGCGGGTCGAGGAAGTAGTACGGATACCAGCCGATCAGCGGGCCACGGATGAGCGTCGCGACACCCCACAGCACCGGATACACGAGGGTGATCGGAACCACACGCCACGGCACGGCTCGATGCCCCGGAGCCAGCGCCCAGGCCGCGACCGTGACCGCCGGCAGGTAGAAGTGCAGCACCTGATCCGACCACGGCACGTCGATGCGGATGCCGCGCACACCCGCCTGCCACACCAGGATCGCGAACACCAGGCCGGCCGTGATCGTCCACGTCAGCACGAGCGCCAGCGCCACCGTGAGCCACCGCGGGTCTCGCGCACGCCGCAGGGCGAGCACCCCCGCGATCGACAGCAGCACCACGAACGCGAGGTTGGACTGGTTCGTCAGGTAGGCGAAGAAGTTCTGGCTCGCGATGGTGTGCGACGCCAGGCCCCAGGCCATGCGGTGGATGAGGGCGACGAGGCAGATGGCGGCTGCGCTCAGACGGAGCAGGCCGAAGACCGTACGGGTCCTCACCGCCGCGTCACCGTCCCCACCATCATCCGCCGAGTCTACGGAGTCCACCCGAGCGCTCGCCGCGTCGCGGGTGGCTGCGCCGTGCGCTCAGATCAGCCGACGCAGGGCCTCTTCGAGCGAGACGCCCTGGGCCTCGGCGCGGTCGCGGAGGCGCGCGTGCTCATCGGACGACAGCGGGATCCGCAGTTCGATCGGGTCGTCGTCGGGGCGGTCGAGACCGTCGAGCAGGTCGGACGGCTCCGCCCACAGCGGTTCCGCGTACGACCCGGAGACGGGGGTGGCGGCGGGGCCGGAGGCGGTGGGCGCCCCGGTGATGGGGTCGGAACCCGCGGCCGGAGCGGAGGTCGCCGTCGCGACGGAGGTGGTCTTCGCGGCCGGGGCTGTCCTCTCGGGAGAGCTGGTGGTCGCGGCGTGCGCGGCGACGGGGGCGGAGGCGGCGACCGCGGCACCGGCGTCGGTCGCGAGGGTGAAGCCCGGGCCCCGGCGCGGTTCCTGCCCCTGCTGGTACGCCTTCGCCGCCGCGTTCGCGCGCTCATCCGCTGCCTCGTTCAAGGGGTGCCCCGCGTGGCCCTTGACCCACGAGAACTCCACGTCCCGTCCGCGGATCGCCTCGTCGATGCCCTCCAGCAGGTCGCGGTTGAGCACGGGGCCGCCGTCGGACTTGCGCCATCCGCGGCGCTTCCACCCCGGCATCCACTTCGTCACGGAGTCGATCACGTAGCGGCTGTCGCACTCGATCAGCAGCTTCTCGTCGGTGCCGGCGGTCGCGCGGAGGAGCTCGAGCACGGCCCGCAGCTCGCCCTGGTTGTTGGTGCCGTGCGGGGAACCACCGGCCGCCCAGTTGGCGTCGTCGATGTACCAGGCCCAGCCGTTCGGGCCGGGGTTGCCCAGGGCGGAGCCGTCTGCGGCGGCGGTGATGGTCATCCTTCCACCGTATCGGTGGGGGCCGACGCGGCCGCGCGAGAGGGCAGCGCGGTCAGTCCTCGGGGTCGCTGTTCTCGACCGTCGCGGCCTCTGGCGCGGGCGGCGCGACCGGGAACACGATCGAGCTCACCGACGCCGGGGCGCCGAGGCCGAGCGTGAGGGGGTCCACCGCGGGGGCCGTGTCGAGGAGGTCGGCGTCGGAGCGTTCGAGCGGCTCGGACGGCAGAGCCCACTGCTGCTCTTCTTCTTCGGGTCGCTGCTGGAAGAGTCCCATGGAGTCCATCATGACCCCGGCCGCACGACCCGCGGTCGCATTCACACGGGATTGATCGGTTGCCCGCGAGCCGGGCTCAGGCGGGGTCGCGGGTCGAGGCGGCGCGCACGGCTTCGACGAGCGTCCGCCAGGGGCCCTCGAGCGCGGAGTCGGGCAGCTCGCGCTCCCGGCGCTCGGAGGGCGTGCGCGCGCGGATGCTCCACATGAAGCGGTCGGCCCCGCGTGACGCGTCGGCGTCCTGGTCCCACGGGCAGAGGTCGATGAGCGTGATCCACTCGTCCGCGTCGGACGGCTCCGCCTCCACACGCCACTGGCGACGGATGCCCGCGATGCCGCCCGATCGCACGACGGCGATCACGACGGGGGCGTCACTCGGAGGTGCCGGGTCCTCGCTCATGCTCATAGACTCCCACGGCGCTCCACGCCCGTCGAGCCGCGGCCGCCGTCTCCTCGTCGACCGCGACGGCCGCGGCCACCGTGGCGTCGGCGAACTCCGTGAACGTGGCCGTGCTCGACAGCCCGCCCGTGAGCGCCCGGTACCAGACGGTTCCCGCGCGCTCCCAGGCGTTGCCGCCGAGGTCGCGCGCGAACAGGGCGAACGCGCGGTTGGGGATGCCCGAGTTGATGTGCACGCCGCCGTTGTCCTCGGTCGTGCGGACGAAGCCGCTCATGTGGTCGGGCTGCGGGTCTTTGCCGAGCTCATCGTCGTCGTAGGCCGTGCCGGGGGCGATCATCGACCGCAGCGCCGCGCCCTGCACGGCCTCGGTGAAGATCTCGGCGCCGATGAGCCAGCTCGCCTGCGCCGCGGTCTGGCCCTGCGCGTACTGCTCGGTGAGCGCGCCGAAGACGTCGGCGATCGATTCGTTCAGGGCGCCGGGCTGGCCCTGGTACTCCAGGTTCGCGGTGTGCTGCACGACCCCGTGTGCGAGCTCGTGCCCGATCACGGTGAGCGAGCCGGTGAAGCCGCGGAACACCTCGCCGTCGCCGTCGCCGAACACCATGCGCTCGCCGTCCCAGAACGCGTTGTCGTAGTCGACGCCGTAGTGCACGGTCGCGTCGAGCGGCGCCCCCGCGTCGTCGAGCGAGTTGCGCTGGAAGGCGGCCAGCAGCATCTCGAACGTGGCGCCGAGGCCGTCGAAGGCCTCGTTCACGGCGGGGTCGTCGACCGGCGCGTCGTCTTCGCCGCGGACCACGGCGCCCGGGAGCTGCTGCGTGTTGCCGGCGTCGCTGATCGTGCGGTTCGGCGCGTCGGACAGCTGGGCGACGAGGTCGCCGTTCTCGTCGATCGAGAGGTCGATGCGCGCGCGGAACGGTGGACGACCGGCCGTGAGGGTCTGCCGGGCGGCGGCTGCCGCCCTGGGGAAGCGGCCGGACTCGGCGAGGCGCGCGAGCAGATAGGAGGGGATGACGCCGTGCCGCGGGAGGGGTTCTGCGCTGCTCATGGTGCGACACTACGCCCCGCCTCGGACGTTCGTCCGCTCGCTCGTCGCACCGGACGGGCCGCAGGCCCGCTCCCTCACCTGCTGACTTGAGATTGAGAATCGTTCTCAATAGGGTGACAGAGTCATGAACCTCGCACTCCTCCGGCGGGCAGCCCTCGCCCCCTCCGCCCTCCTCGTCCTCCTCGCCGCCGCCGGGTGCGCCTCCCCGGTCGCGCCCGCTGCGACGGCGGATCCTGATGCGCACGGCATCGACTCGGGCG